>JBDHDY010000167.1:0-7083 GCA_039591275.1 Gemmatimonadota bacterium
GAGCCGACGACCACGACTGTTAGCCCGATATAAAATGCCGGGTGGGCCTGCATCGGTGGGTAGAACGTGTAGAGGACTGTCGCCTTCCCCCACAGGATCGACCAAGCAGCTGCTGCTGTACCTGCCACGGCCAGCCAAAAACCGGTCCATGCCGTACGCGGAAGCCTCAAGGGACGGTCCAGGCACCGCGTGGCGATCACCACCCCCAACCCCATGATGAAGAAGGTCGTGAAGACCAGAGCCATCAGGGTGCCATGTGCCGTGACGGACACGTAGTACATCTTGGCGGTTCGCCAGGGGAGCTCGAGCGCGGCTCTTGAAAGCGCCTGCATGAGAGCCATGGCCGACGCGATTGCAAACGCCCCGATGGCAACACCGATGTTGGCAGTGGCAAGTCGGTTGTCGCTGGTCATTGGCCACCCTCCACGATGAGCGTGGCCGACATGACGTGGTGGCCGAGCCCGCAGTACTCATTGCAGACGATCAGGTACTCACCGGGTGTCTCGAAAACCGTGGTGAACTCGCTGACGTAACCAGGGATGATCATCGTGTTGGCATTCGTGCCGACAATTTGAAACCCGTGCGTTACATCCGGACTCGTGAGCCGGAAAGTAACCGGGCGACCTGCCGGCACGCGCACCTCATTCGGCAGGAACGCGAACATGAGGCCCACCATGGTCACCGTTACACTGCCATCCGCGTTGGTGGTGACGCCCTGACTCGCAAAGCGAGGATCCTCGAAGACGCTGCGCGGATCGATGGTCTCCACGTGGCTCGGAGGCTGGGCGCCCTGCGTGACCATCGCGTAGCCGATAGTGCCCAGGAACACCACGCTAATGGCGGCCGCACCCCACATCCAGAATTTCTCGTAGATATTGACGTGCATGTGCGCCTACCTCGTGATCAGGCCGCGCGGAGCGAACACGAAGAAATAGAAGGCCAGCCAACCAAGTAGGAACACCACGCCAAAGAGACCCACGACAGCGAGTGTTCCGCGCGGATGTTCCTCCGGGCCGGTGTCGTTCTGCTGTTCCGACATGCGATCTCCCTGATGCATTGAGGGGATGGGGATTGGACGGCGCAAAGAATAACCCAAAGGGGGCCTTTGGTGAATGCCGGGTCAAATTGTCAAGTTCGGCTCGGCCTCACACGGCCTCGAGAGCCTGTTGGAGATCGGCCAGGATGTCCTCGTAGTGCTCCACGCCCACCGACAGCCTGACCATTCCAGGAGAAATACCCATCCGCTCCTGCTGCTCCGGCGGAACATCAGAGTGGGTCATGGTCCCGGGGTGCTCTGCCAATGACTCGGTCCCTCCCAGGCTGACCGCAAGCTTGACCATCTTCAGAGCGTTCAGGAACCGGAATGCCCCAGGCTCGCCGCCTTTGACGTCAAACGAAAGCAGCGACCCCGGCGCCGAGCACTGGCGACGGTATACGCTGTACATGGGGTGCTCTTCGGTCAGCAACCCCAGGTACTGAACGTCTTGCACCCTGGGGTGATCGTCCAAGAAGTCCGCCACGTAACGCGCGTTCTTCGTCTGCGCCGTCATCCGCATCTTGAGTGTCTCGAGGCTCCGCAACAACAGCCATCCGGTCCACGCGTCCGCCATCGATCCCATGAACGTACGCAGCTCCCGGACCGGCCCCATCATCTCCTTTGAACCCACGCACGCTCCCGCGATGACGTCTGAATGACCGCCAAGGAATTTTGTCGCCGAGTAGAGAACGAGATCTGCCCCGTGCTCGAGAGGATGCTGCCAGATGGGGCCGAGGAAGGTGTTGTCGACCATGATCACCGGCTGCCGTGGCCCCGAGTTGAGATCTCGAACGATCCGAGCCACGCCTGCGATATCTACGAGGGCGATGGTCGGATTGGCTGGGGTTTCAATCAAGACGGCGCCGATCTGCTTGCCCTTCACGCGGGCTTCGATCTCTTCCGCCACATTCGCCGCAGGAACACCCGCACAGAAGCCCACCGGTTCAATCCCGAACCGCGGCAAGACGTTGTTGAGCAAATACTCTGACCCGCCGTACAGCGGGTCGCTATGGACCAGCACGTCACCCGGCCGGAGAAAAGCTAGCAGACTGGTCGAGATCGCCCCCATGCCACTCTGGAACACCGCACCGCTCTCGGCATCGTCCCACAGCGTGAGTCGATCTTCCAGAATTTCTAAGTCGGGGTTGTTCAAGCGGCTATAGATAAGGCCCGGTTCCTCCTCCGGTCTTTGCTCGCGAAGGCCGTAGGCGACCTCGAAGAATGCCTTCCCCGCCTCAGCATTCTCGAAAACGAAAGTAGAGGTCTGAAAGATGGGACACTTAACGGCCCCTTCCGAGAGCCTCGGGTCGTAGCCGTAGCTCATCATGAGCGACTCGGGCCGCAGCCGGTGCTGGCCGAGATACCGCTCTTTCTTGATGGTCATTCCTGAACCCTCCGAGTCTGATGTCCTTCCGCCACCCTATATGATCTCCGGCACCCTGTGAAAACTACATGAAGTGGACTTCGCCGAATGTTCACATGCTCGCAGCCCCATCTGTGCGCTGGAGCGACAACGGTGATTCTTGTCCCCCACCCGTTATTTTAAGCGCCGCAGCCCGGCGGAGGGCGGTCGATTCTCGACCGTGGTTCCAGTCAGGTTGCCTCCGCTCCGGTGGCAGTAGAGGGATAGAGGGCGACCGCTTCCAGAATTGGGAGATTTGCTCGGAGGGCATTTGCAGCATGGCACACGTCACACTGGCTTGTCAGTTCTGCAGCACATCCAACAGCGTCGACCTGGCCGAGGCCGCAGACGCTCCCAAATGCTCGGAGTGCCAGCGGCCATTTCGGCTTGACCGGCCGATCAAGGTGCTGGAGGAAGACTTCGACACCACCGTCCTGGGAGCCGAAGTGCCGGTGCTGGTGGATTTCTACGCCGACTGGTGCGGGCCCTGTGTCATGATGGCCCCGATCCTGGACGAGATCGCCAGCGAGATGATGGGCAAGGTTCTGGTAGCCAAGGTGAACACCGATGCTGCACCCACCGTGAGCCAGCGTTACGGTGTACAGTCGATACCGTTCTTTGCGCGCTTCGAGCAGGGGGAGGTGGTCGACAAGGCTGTAGGGGCGGTGAGCCGCGAGGCCCTACGGGAGTTGGCGGGGGCGGGGGCGGAGACCTAAGAGCACGCACCAGGGTCGCTCAAACAAAGGGGAGGAGGGAGTAGGGAGGAGTGCAAATCGGGTCGGCTAGAACTGCTGCCCGACTGACCCCGTTCTATCCTTCTCCCTTCTCCCTTCTCACTAACTCACGCCGGCAACCCTTTCTTCAGAACCTTCTCAAGCGCCTCGGTAAACCTGTCCACTTCATTGAGGGTCGTGTAGACATTCGGCGTGACCCGAAGCCCCGTGCACGACGGGTGGCCGATCGCCACCACAATGATCCGTTTGGTATCCCATAAGTGGCGCGCGATGTCCCCCTGCTCCAATCCTTCAACCCCGATATTTGCCAGACCACATGACATGGCAGGATCGAAGCTTGTATAGAGCTTCACACCAGGCATTCCTTCGAAGTGGCGCATCCACCGGTCGCGCAGATACCGCAGTCGGGCCGCTTTTCTTTCCGCGCCAATGCCATGATGGAAAGTCAGCGCCTCAGCAATGGCGTTGTGGTTCGCCGCCGGATGCGTGCCGATCTCTTCGAACTTGCGGATGTCGTCATCCATACGCTCCGGTGCCGCCATGAGCGGCCAGAGATCCTTGATGTTGTCCTTTCGCACGTAGAGAAAACCCGTCCCGATAGGCGCAAACAGCCATTTGTGGAGTGAGGTGCCGTAGAAATCACACTCCAGATCGTCGCGCTTGAAGGGGAAGTGCCCATAGGCGTGGGCGCCATCGACAATCGTGTGGATGCCACGGTCGCGGGCCAGGCGGCAGATGTCCTTCACCGGGAAGATCTGCCCCGTGAGATTGGTGATGTGGCAGAAGTGGATCACCTTGGTCCTTGGAGTGATGGCACGCTCGAATCGATCCACCAAGTCCTGCATGCTCGGGGGCGGCACAGGGAACGGGATCTTTGTGAGCACGATGCCATCCCGGCGGACGCGCTGCTCCCAGGTGGTCAACATGCGGCCATAGTCCTGGTTGGTGGTCAGCACTTCGTCGCCGGGCTCGAGGTCCAGGCCGAACTCGCAGATCTCCAATGACTCACTGGCGTTTCGGGTAATGGCCATCTCCTCCGTGTCACATCCGAAATCCGCTGCTAACTCGCGGCGCACACTCTCGATCTGCGGCTCGAGAATTTGCCACATCGTGTATACTGCCGCCTGGTTAGAAAACTCCACGTACCGCCGCATAGCATCCTGGACGATGCGTGGACTGGGACTTACCCCCCCGTTATTGAGGTTGATGAGGCTCCGGTCAACGGCAAAGGCGTTCTGTATTTCGAACCAATAATCCTCATCGGCGGCGACCTCTTCAGGAGAACGGTCAGCCACCGCCGAGCTGGCCGACAGGATCCGCTGGATCCCGTCGTCTTTGAGGGCCGGCATCGTGACGGCCGCCCCCATCAGCGAGTGGAGAAAATCTCTCCGTGTGGTCATCTGGTGGCTCCTTGTTTCGGCTATTGCAACGTCTTTGCCATACTGCCCGCAACTCCCGGGATGTCAATAGGCCCGGTCTGAATCACCGGGGCTCCTTCGAGCGTCTTTGGCTTCCACCATCAAGAGAGCAATCACCCCCACCACCGCAATCGCGGCGAACGCAAACCACTGAACGGCATACGAGAGATGGGGGCCTTGAGTGAGCTCCGGAAGTGGAACGACATACGGGGAGGATTTTACGTCGGGCAGACGATCCGTCCGGCGCAAAATCCAGGCGTGCAGCGGATAGGGATAGAGGGGACCGAGGACCGTCGGGTCCGCGAATCGCACCGATATTGGCCACTCAACGTTCTCCGGTATCACCCCGGTCCGCGGTGCAAGCAACACCCCGCGTACCTCAACGGTGTCGTCGGCAGTCACCGCAGGACTCCGAAAGATCCTCGCATCCGGCGACGGGATCCAGCCTGCCTCCACGAGCACCGCACGGCCGTCGTCGAGGCGCAAGGGCAATACCAGGTAGACCGCAGGAACGCCATTCACTGCCCGTCCGACCTCGATCACTTCCCGGTCTGTGTCGTATAGCCCAACCGCCACGGTCCTGCGGTATTCGAGAGAGTCCGTCATCGAGCTGTCCTGCAGCACGACGGGTGGCAAGGCCAGCCTCTGCTCGATGGCCGCATTTCGCTCGCGCCGCCCCTTGTGCCTGTCCAACTGCCAAAACCCGAGCTTCACACAGATGGCGGAGACCGAGAGTGCTGTCGCAAGCAGCACACCCCGCTTCATCACAGCCCGAAATGACGGGGGCTGCCGACTCATCGGCCCGACCAGAAGGAGGACCAGGCTACGAAGTCCTTGCGCAACGGACTTTTAGAGTGGAGCTTAGGCAGATTGTCCGCCGTCCTGACATTTATGGAGGAGTGATGCCCAAACTCCGCGTAGCCGTCCTCGACCTGGTCACCAAGGGACCATCCCGAGCCTTGTACGCCCGCGTGATGAACCCGAACCTGGCGAGCATCATGCCCCAAGTCGTGGCGAGCTGGTGCGAGCAGGCAGGTCATGACGTAAAGTTCGTCTGCTACACGGGCTTTGAGAACCTCGTTGAGGAGCTGCCGGATAACACAGACCTCGTCTTCATAGGCGCCTTTACCCAGGCGGCACAACTCGCGTACTCCATAAGCAACATGCTTCGGCAACGCGGAGCTATCACCGTTCTCGGGGGGCCGCACGCACGGTGTTATCCGGACGACGCCCGCAAGTATTTTGACTACGTCCTCGGCTTCACCGACAAACAGATCTTGCAGGACGTTCTGCAGGACTGCACCCAGCATCGGCCCTTGGGGGTCCACCTCGCAGCGAACCAGCAGCCTGCCGAACTGCCCAGCGTCGAAGAGCGGTGGAAGTTCATTGAGCCAACGCTCGCCAAGGCACCGACCATCAAGATCGTTCCGCTGATCGGCAGTATGGGCTGCCCATACACGTGCAGCTTCTGCATCGACTCGGTAGTGGATTACAAGCCGTTGAGCTTCGGGCAGATGAGCGAGGACCTCCGTTTCCTGATGAAGAAGATCGCACGGCCGAGAGTAGCATGGCACGATCCAAACTTCGGCATCCGCTTCAATGACTATATGGACGCGATCGAGGAAGCGGTCCCGCCCAATCGGATCGACTTCGTCGCGGAAAGCAGCCTTTCCTTGCTTTCAGAGCCCCATCTACAACGGCTGCAAAAGAACGGGTTCAAAGCGATCCTGCCGGGCATCGAGTCGTGGTTCGATTGCGGTAACAAGTCGAAATCGGGAAAGCGACAGGGCGAAGAAAAAGTGCAGCAGGTGGCTGAGCACGTAAATATGGTCCTCCGCTATATCCCTTACGTCCAAGCCAACTTCGTGCTGGGACTCGACACGGACGAGGGGGCCGAACCCTTCGAGCTGACCAAGCGCTTTGTGGATCTCGTTCCCGCCACCTTTCCGGGATACTCTCTCCTGTCGGCGTTCGGCGAAGCAGCCCCACTGAATCTGGAGTTCCAGCAGGCGGGGCGCGTGCTGCCCTTCCCGTTCCATTTCCTGAACAACCACCAGGCGATGAACGTGAGGCCCAAGAACTACCGCTGGACTGAATTCTACGAGCGCGTCATCGACCTCACGCAATACACGTTCTCCTGGCGGAGTATTCGCCGGCGGTTCGCAGCCCAGGGATCCAACATCCCCGGCTGGATGAATGTCTTGCGCGCAGTTTCATCGGAAGGATTCGGGCGACTCAAGTACTTCCGAACGCTCCGCGGACTCCTCGACACCGACGTGACCATGCGGCGGTTCTTTGAAGGGGAGACCACTGAGATCCCAGCATTCTTCCGCGATCGCGTGCAACGAGAACTCGGCTCGCTATGGCAGTTCCTGCCGGACGGGGCGTTGGAGCACGATCCCATGGCCTACGCCAAGAGAGAATCCGACTCGGGCAAGCTCGTGCAACTGGGATCGGAGCAAGCGGTCGCTGGAGCCTGACGCCTGAGCCCGG
>JBDHDY010000168.1:0-7606 GCA_039591275.1 Gemmatimonadota bacterium
GCGGGCCCAACTGAGGTGTTGGTCTACACCGTTATCCATTTCGTGGTCTTTTGCGTGCTGGGGGTAGTTGCCGCCGGGGTGCTCCGGGGGCTGAGAGGCGCCGCCGGCCCCACGAGCGGTGGTCTGTTTGGCCTCTTCGGGTTTACCGCCGTCTTCCACGGGGGTGTGCGGCTCATGGATGCGTGGTCCTTGGTTGACCTCGCCGTGACACAGGTGCTCGGGGCCAATCTCGTTGCCGGGATGGTGCTAGGTTTCCACCTCCAGAGGGCGTCGCGGATGGAGGCCGGGGCCGGACTCAACGCCGAGCGGGAGAGTGACAGCTCGCAGGTGACACGCGGGTAGTGGGTTGACTCCATCACGGCGTTTCGGACGGAGTAGGCATCCTTGCCGTTACCCTGACTTGTGGATGTGCTATCGAACGAAACCCACGGGGCTGGAAGTCCGTGGGTTTTCGCTTGCGCACCGAAGAGCCGAGAGTTAACTGAACCGGTGTAAGTTCTGCAATTCAATGCCGAGTATTCGGCTATGAATTATAATCTTTACTAATTCATTCAGGATTTCTTCACGATTTCTTGCGATGCTCGGTGATAAAACAGATAGGCCACAAGGAGCACATCACAACAAAACGCGGTGAGTAGAGGGGCGCGAGTTGAGGGGCGGAGGAAAAGCTTGTTCCCGCCGCGGCACCTTTTTTACTATAGATCATTGAATTGGGAGGGGATTCATGAGTGAGGTGCTCGACCACCGTACGCTTTATCGGCTTCCATGGACTCTGCCGGACAACGCAATTGCATGGTTGGAGCCTACGGCCAAGTGCAACCTGCATTGCGAGGGTTGCTATCGCGCCAATGTGAACCAGCACAAGAGCCTGGAAGAAGTAGCGGAGGAGCTGGATGTGTTCGAGCGCTACCGCAATGTCGATGGCGTTTCCATCGCTGGCGGTGATCCCCTCACGCACCCACGGGTCGTGGATATCGTCAGGATGGTGGCCGAGCGCGGCAGGAAGCCCATCCTCAACACCAACGGTCTTGCCCTGACAGAGGATCTTCTCAAGGACCTCAAGCGCGCCGGACTAGAGGGACTCACCTTCCACATCGACAGCAAGCAGGGACGTCCGAAGTGGAAGAACAAGACCGAGCAGGAGACGAACGAGCTGCGCCTCCACTACGCCGAGATGGTTGCTCGAGTGGGCGGTTTGGGTTGCGCCTTCAACTCCACTGTGTATGACGACACGCTCGATGCGGTGCCCGATCTCGTGGCCTGGGCGCAGAAACACATCGACATCGTCCACGTGATGGTGTTCATCTGTTACCGCCAGGCTACGCTCCAAGGGCAATTCGACTACTACGCCGGGGGCGAAAAGATCGACATGGCGCCGCTGGCGTACAGCGAGGAAATCCCCGACTACCGGGTCGACATCTCTGCTCCCGAGGTGGTTGCGAAGATTCGGGAGCGGTTTCCTGAGTTTTCACCGTGTGCGTACCTCAACGGCACGGAAAAACCGGATTCGTTCAAGTGGCTCCTCTCAGGCCGCCTGGGAACGTCCAAGCGTATCTACGGCTATGTAGGACCGAAAATGATGGAACTGACCCAAACTTGGCACCATCTGACGACTGGTCGGTACCTCGCCTATAGTCCGCCCTCCGTGCTGCGCCGGGGCAAGTCAATGTTGCTGCTGTCGCCCATCGATCGTGGGATCCGCCAAGCGTTCCACCGGGCGCTGCGCGACCCGCGGGTGTGGTTCCGCAGGATGCACTTCCAGTCGTTCATGATCATCCAGCCGATCGACATCCTCGACGACGGTCGCCAGAACATGTGCGACGGCTGCCCCGACATGACAGCATACAAGGGGAGGCTCGCCTGGTCGTGCCGCCTCGAGGAGTGCCTCCACTTCGGCGATTTCGTACGGTGTGTGCCCAAAGCGCAGGTTGCGGCCTCGGTGGAGAATGAGGCGGAGCAGCGTGCCTATGGTACGGAGCGGGTCTGACGCAAACGGCGAAATAACTGGGACATACCCCTGTGCTCAGGCATGGGAGGGGCGGAAGTCGTAGTGAAAAACCATATTTAGGTAGTCCTAACTCTCTTGATTCCTATTTCATGATTTGTTCATGTACAAATCCTTTTTCTGTTATAAGTTGTGCCTGGGGATACCCCGAGGCCTAATACCAGTAACCGCGCAACACGAATGAGCCAGGGGGACAATCGACGGCCGGAGTTTGTCTCTCCGACGTCGTCCTATTTCTCATGTTGTTCAACTCCACGTCCGTACTTGTACGATCCGCAGTTGGGCGTCCGTTCGACCGTTCACGGCATTGGCGAGGGGCGAGTGCCTGCGGAGCTTGGAGGTGTCTGAGATGAGTATTAGAAGAGTGGAATCATTCTCGAACCTCGCACCCAGGAGCGGGCCGTTGGCGATCGGCGTCGTGGGCCTGCTCGCGTTGGTCGGGTGTGCACAAGAACGCGAGCGAGTTGCGGCCGATCCGGGCCAGGAGATCTTCGACCGGATTTGCTTCGCTTGCCACTCCATCGGTGAAGGCCCGCGAGTTGGACCGGATTTGCAGAACATCCACCAGCTCCGGGAGCGGGATTGGCTGATGCGATGGATGAGGGATCCGCTGACCATGGTGGAGGAAGATTCGATCGGCCGGGCCATCCTCGCCGAGTGGAACAACATACCGATGGTGCCGCCGAACCTCTCAGACGACGAGATCGGTGACGTTCTCGACTATATAGCCAGGGTGAGCGAAGGCACGGCGTCTCGGACGGTAGAGGAGGATGAAGGGCCGGTGGAGCTCTCCGAGGACGAATTCGCGGCGGGTCGACAGATCTTCTTCGATCGCTGTGCCGGCTGCCACGGGACGCTGCGGGCCGGTGCCACGGGTCCGAATATCCAGCCGGAGCGGACGACTCTGATAGGGACGTCGGCGATCAGGGCGATCCTTGCCAATGGGACACCCGGTGGGATGCCTCCGTGGGGTCGCTTGGGTGTGTTGACCTCCGAAGAGATCACTATCCTGGCGAAGTACGTGCAGCTTCCACCACCTGACCCGCCCAGAAAACCCCTGGCGGAGATTCGTGAGAGCTGGGAGCTGGGCGTCCCGGTAAACGATCGTCCAACCTCACCCCAGACGAGCCGCAATTGGGAAAACTTCATGGGAGTGATTTTGCGGGACGCGGGACAGGTGGCGATCATCGACGGCGACACCTACGAACTGATCGAGATCATCCCCACCGGATTTGCGGTGCACATTCTGCGTTCCTCGTCCACCGGCCGCTACTTCTACGCGGTTGGTCGTGACGGTCGCGTCACCCTCATCGACCTGTGGACTGAGACGCCGACCCTGGTTGCCCAAGTGCAGGGATGCATCGATGCCCGCAGCGTCGACGCCAGCAAATACCAGGGCTTCGAGGACCGGTATCTGATTGAGGGATGCTATTGGCCTCCCCAGTATGTCGTCTTCGACGGCCTGACGCTCGAACCCCTCAACGTGACCAGTGTCGAAGGAAGCACCTACGACACGAACGAGCCCCTCGAGGAAGTCCGGGTAGCATCGATTATCGCCTCACACTTCGATCCCGTGTGGGTGCTGGCCCTCAAGGAGTCGGGCCACGTGGGTATCGTCGACTACTCCCAGGACGACTTCCCGATGGTCACCAAGATCCCGTCCGAGCGTTTTCTCCATGACGGGGGATGGGATCACACCGGGCGCTATTTCATGGTTGCGGCCAACATGCGCAACCAGATGGTCGTCATCGACGTGCAAGAGCAGGAGATGGTCACAAAGTTCGAGACGGGCATCAGGCCGCATCCTGGTCGCGGCGCCAACTGGGAAGATCCGGAGTACGGCTGGGTCAATGCGACGCCGCATATCGGGCAGGGCAAGCTGGCGATCTACGGGGCCGATCCGGTGAACAATCCGGAACACGCCTGGCGTGTGGTTCGTGAGATCAACGTGCAAGGCACTGGTAGCCTTTTCGTCAAGACGCACCCCAATTCACCATGGGTTTGGATGGACCAGGCCCTGAACAACGATCCGGAGGGTGCCCGTCAGGCCTGCGTGTATTCCAAGGCTGACGGCAGGATGCACCGGTGTTGGGAGGCAGGCGACCGGGGTCGAGTGGTGCACTTCGAGTACAACCGCGACGGCACCGAAGTCTGGGTGTCCGTGTGGGATCGCGAAGGCGAGATCGTCATCTACGATGACCGGACCCTGCGCGAGAAGCGGCGGATTAGCGGTGACTGGCTCGTCACGCCCACAGGCAAGTTCAACGTCTACAACACGGCGGAGGACATTTACTAAGGCGGAGAATGTGAGCCAGAGGCCGGTAGTGGTCTCTGGCTCGCGTCTCTCTTGACCATTGAAGTTCTCACTTTCGCACGCCGTCGATCACGCGCTTAATGGGATGCGTTGGACGGGTGTAGGTGGTGGAGTTCCAGCGTGCCTCGGCGACGGCATCCAACGCGAATCCCTCCCACTGGCTTGTGATCCCCAAAATGAACCTAGGAAGCGGTAGGTAGCTGTGAGAATACGTGCCATAGCAATTGTGTCTCTGGTCCCAGTCGCGGTCGTGATGGGAGCCGCTCCCGTTCTTGCACAGACGGGATTGCTCGTCGCTGCGCAGGTTGGTGGGAGCGAGTGGAATCGCCAGGTCACAGAGGGCGTCGAGCAAGTTCAATGGCCCCACGGCCCATCGAATTCCCTGTTTCTCAGTGATGCTGACGTGTCGGATGTTGCGTGGGAGCAGGCGTTGCAGGTGTTTGTCAACGCCGGTGTCCGTGGAGTAGTGGTGATTCCGCTGCTGGGGTCTTCGGATCAGCGCTTGGTCCAACGGCTTCGGAGGCTTGCTGGTGTCGACGATCCGGAGCCGAGCGTCGGATTACAGAGGCATGTATTGCTAGACGTGACCGACGGTCTTGCTGATGTCAGCACACTCGCACACGCCGAGCTTGCACGCCGCATCGAGCGATTAGCAGGTCTCGCTAGGCTTGAGCTACTTGCAGCGATGCCTCGCCGCGCGGCGGAGCGGCCACGGCGCTTCTATCACTTGGGCGAAATCAACGTGACTGCCACTCGTGAGCGGAAGGAAGAATTCAACACGCCGATGGCGGTTACGGTCCTCGATGAGGTGGCGCTGCAGGAGCGGCGCCCGAACAACGCAGCCGAATTGTTCACGGGCATTCCCGGGCTCGACGTAGACGGAGTTGGCACGAACCAGCAACGCCCCGTGATTCGAGGCATTTCCGGGCAGCGGGTCCTCCTGCTGGAGGACGGTATTCGCCTGAACAACTCCCGGCGCCGCCAGGAGTCAGGTGAGATCCCCGCCATGGTGGACGTGTCCGAGATCAATCAGGTGGAGGTCGTGCGAGGAGCGTCGTCCGTACTGTACGGCTCCGACGCGGTCGGGGGCGTGGTGAATCTCATCACAAAGAAACCGACGTTTCCGATGAGCGGAACGGATTTTAGCGGAACCGTGGCCTATCGCTACAGCACGGCCGACAACCAGAGCAAACCCATGGGGAGCTTGGCCGGACACGTCGGCCGGTTGGCGTTCCGGGTGGCAGGGAGCTATCGAGATGCCGAGGCCTACGAGGCGCCGGCAGGCCGGTTCGGAGAGGTGGACCTGGGTGACAACGCGCGGGTGAACGACACCGGAGTGCGTGACTACACATTGAGCACGCACGCGCGCTACCGGTTTTCACAACGGCATTCCGCATCGTTCAAGTACGAGCGGTATTCGGCGCAGGACGCCGGCTTCGGTTTCGTCGACCCTGAGCTGTTCGGCGATGGGCTGCCCACGGTGCAGCTGCTCTTTCCCACCCAGGACATCGACAGATACATCCTCGGCTATGACGGTGAGGATCTCCGCACTCCGATCAGTGATGACATCGACGTATTGGCGTATTACCAGACGAATGATCGTTTGTTCACGACTAACGTGACATCTCCCCTGGGGCCGACTGCGCCCCCGGGGGCGGAAGTCCGTGTGGTGAGCGACAACTTCACCGAACTCGATACCTACGGTTTCCGTATTGAGGCCAAGAAGACGATCGGTGTCCGGCAAGGGCTCACCTACGGCATCGACCTCTTCCGCGATCGGTCGCACAACACGGATACCAGCACGACGACCGTGGTGGGATTTGGTCCGCCCAGTGTGAGCGGCCGTGGAACGCCCCGCGTTCCAAACGCAACCTTTCGGAGCCTCGGGGCATTCCTCCAGGGTGACCTCTGGTTGACGCAGCGCCTCAACGTGATCCTCGGCGGACGGTATCAAGACGTCCGAGCGAAAACCGAGGACACTCCCGGCATCAACGAACCACCGTTCAACACCACAGATCGCACTTTCGTAGGTGCGGCGAACGTTCTTTACCGAGTCCTTGAGAACCTGAACGTTGTTGCATCAGTCGGGAGAGCGTTCCGGTCACCGAATTTGGTAGAGCGTTTCTTCAACGGTCCGTCGCCTGAGGGCAGGGGGCAATGGATTCGAAACCTGGAGCTCAAGCCGGAAACCAGTGTCAACACAGAACTGGGAGTCAAATACCGGTCTCAAGGGGTGTCGTTCCAGGGGTTCGTGTTTCGCAATTCCGTCAAGGACGGCATCCGCATCGAGCCCACAGGCAATACCGTGAACGAGGTCACCGAATATCAGAATGTCAACATTGACAGACTACGGTTCACTGGCGTCGAACTCTCTGGGGGGGTGAGCGTAGAAGCAGGGGGGTCGTTGACAGTCGGATACACGCATCTGGCTGCGAAGGACCTCGATCACCCGGACACTCCGCTCGGAGACAGCTATAAGAACAAGTTGACTGCTGCTGCGCGCTATGTGGATCCACACGGTCGGTTCTGGGCCGAGTACACTGTCCGTCATAACGGCTTGCAGGACGACGTGGAGCTCGGCACGAGTCCGGTGGGAGAGGTCATTCCCGCTTTTACGATCCATGCGATTCGAGGAGGAGTGGACGTTTTCCAGCGCAACCACCTCCAGGTAACCATCGCGAACCTGACGAACGAGCTATACGCCGAGTTCCCAAACGCGAGCTTCTTCCGCCCCGAGCCGAAGCGGAATCTCATCGTGACCTGGACTACGGAGTTCTGAGAAAAGAAACCGCGTCTCAACTATGAGACGCGGCGCTGAAGCCTATCGAGCAAGCCGAGGGGGCCGTTACGGCCCCCTCCAACCCCGCCGCATGGGGCGAACATGCCCTCGCCTCGGTGGCTGCAGCCTGGCGCGTTGCTCAGGAGTCAGCATGGTCGCGACGGCATCTCGCAACTCCTGACACTTTGGGGCCAGCTCCCGCATCGGATAATCATATTTCTCAGCAAGCTCCATCATCGCCTGCCTTTTTGGACGCTCCGCGCTGGACCACGCGCTCGCGCGCGCCTCTGCGAATTGTCTTGCCCGTTCCAGAACCTCAGCATTCTCCTCCTTGAAGTCTGCCACGAGGCTTGCCACTCGTTCGGTCTGGTCATCGGTGAGCTGCAACATCCTTGCAAGACTGTCGGCGTCGGCATTTGCCATAATGCAACCGCCCATGCCTCGGCCACCAGGCATGCCCGCCCGTGGACCGCGGCCCTGCGCGAGCAACGTTCCGCCAACGAGGCCT
>JBDHDY010000169.1:0-7042 GCA_039591275.1 Gemmatimonadota bacterium
TCAAAGGGGAATCCGGGGAACCCGGTGATTCATCGTAGCATGCCGGCGGGTCCTTCGCGCCCTGGGTGCGCGCCCAACACCGGAGATCTCATGAGATTCAACCGCGCACCAACGCGCGCTACGGGACCCACCGGCATGCTACGATGCCCGAGCGCAGCGCACTGGATCAGCGTCAATCTGCCTTTTTTCAGCGGGCATCTGCGTTATTCGTAACGCAACACGCCCGAGGGATCCGTCCGGCTCGCGCGGACAGCCGGCAGCAAGCTGGCCAGCACGGCGACCCCTCCGAATAGGACGAGTACACCTCCCAACGTGATTGGATCGAAGGGACTGATGCCGAAGAGGAAGGAGGTCATCAACTGACCCACTCCGACTGAGAGCACCAATCCGATACCCAGTCCAATTGCGCTCAACCGGAACCCCTCACCGACAAACACGCGTCGGATGTTGCTGCCGGTGGCGCCAAGAGCTACGCGCACGCCAATTTCCCGGCGCCGTCGCACCACAGAGTAGGAGATGACGCCATAGATACCGAGGCTGGCGAGGAACAGTGCGACGGTGCCGAACACGGATAGCAAGGCCGAGCTCATGCTCCACTGAAGGGTGCTTTCGTCCACCACGTCCATCATGGGGCGCATGGTGATGGGGAGGTTGGGATCGATTTGCAGCAGACCCTGCCGGACCGGTCCCGTCACGGCTTCGAGCGGACCGTTGGTCGTAATCACGATGAAACGGCGGCGACTTGAGCCTTGCGTGACGGGCTGGTAGATGTGGGGCCGCAGCTCGGTATCGATTCCCGTGTGCTGTATGTCGCCCACGACACCCACCACCGTTGCATTCGTTGGGCTATCGGGGTTGCCCATGAGCAGAGTCTGCCCCACAGGGCTCTCACCCGGCCAGTGTCGACTGGCGAGTAGTTGACTCACGATCGCGACCGGCGGTGCATCCTCATCATCGCTCGCGCGGAATGTCCGGCCGGCCATCAACGGGATTCCCATGGTGCCGAAGTACTCCGCCGATGCCCGAGCCCGAAGTGCCAAGGGCCAGTCCTGTGCGGTAGCTGGAACCTGTCCGGGCCGCGCAAACTGCATGGAGAACGTTTCGTGATTCAACGGAAGCGGCGTCACATGGGCGGCAGACTGCACACCAGGTATAGCGCCGATTTCCGAAATGGCGCGATCGTAGTAGGCATGGACTTCTTCCGTCTCACCGTAATCGGATTCCGGGGGCGTGACCTCGACCACGAGGAGGCGGTCGGCGTGGAACCCGAGATCGACACGTTGGAGTTGTATCAAGCTTCGTAGCATGAGGCCGGTGCCACTGATCAAGAGGACGGCCATAGCAACCTCGAACACGACGAGCATCCGGCGACCGCGCATCCCTACCGAGCCAGATCCGCGTCCACCCTCTCTGATCGCGTCGCTGAGGTTCGTTCTGGCGGCCCTGAGGGCTGGCACCAATCCGAATATGAGGGGCGCCGCCAGCGTGACGAGCATTGTGAAGATGAGTACCCTGCCGTCGATTGTGGCATCGCCCACCCGATACAACTGTTCGTCAATGACTGAGGTGACCAACCTGGCGGCCCAAAAAGCCAGCATTATGCCGAGCACACCTCCCGCCAACGCCAGCAGGAAACTTTCTGTGAGGAACTGCCTGACCAGACGCCCGCGTCCGGCGCCGAGGGCTGCCCGCAAAGCGACCTCCCCTGTGCGAGCACTTCCGCGCGCAAGCGTGATGCTTGCTACGTTCACGCAGGCGATCAGGAGTACGAAGACGACGGCGCCGAGCATCACGGTGAAGACGAGACGAAGCTGGTCGTAACCGAAATTCAACGCTTCTCGGAGCGGCGTGACCATGATGCCAGCGAACCTGCCGTCTATGTCAGGGTACATGGCAGACAACTCACGCTGCACGCTGAGTAATTCCTGCCTAGCCCGCTCCCGGGTCCCACCGTGCTTGAGCCGGCCGACGACCACGCTCCCCGTACTCCGCCGGGATTCACTGATGTGGTCTTCGTGCCTCGGGATCCAGAGGTGTAGTCCACCGAACGGGAAGTTGAAAAGGGGCGGCATGATGCCGATCACGGTATGCTGTACGCCGTCGATCGTAATTGCTCGGCTGATGATACCCGGGTCGCCCGAGTACCGTCGCTGCCAGAGCGCGTGACCCATCACCACCACGTTGGCACCGCCCGGACCGCCCTCGCCGGATGCAAAGGTCCGCCCCAACATTGGCTGTGCGTCGAGCAGGTCAAACATGTTTTCCGTAACCGTGCTCACCCACAGACGCTCGGGGCCCTCCGGACCGGTCACGTTGTCGTAGGAATAGTAGAAGGCAGCCATACCATCAAAGGCTGTGGATCGCTCCTGCCAGTCCACCATCTGAGCCAGTGAGAGGCGAGCTCCATACTGTCTCACCGGGTCGTATTGCCGCAGCTCAACCAGACTCTCCGGATTCCCGAACGGAAGTGGCCGCAAGAAGTAGGTGTTGACGAGGCTGAAGACCATGGTGTTCGCCGCGATTCCGAGGGCGAGAGTCAACACTACGACGACGGTGAAGCCGGGGGTGCGGGCGAGCGTGCGCAGGGCGTAACCGATGTCCTGTTTGATGCTGCCTATCATCTCTATGCCTCTATTTCTCCGATGTGGGACGGCGGAGTGCCGGCCAGTGATCCGTCGAGTCCACGCAGAAAGCCGCGACGTCCACAGACCTATCACCTCGCGGGTCTTGGACTCGTGCACTCTCGCTCCCTCCTCCAGAGCCTCCATGAACTCGGTGGGGCTCGCATACCGGCGTTGACTTGCGAGCTCCATTGCCGTAGTCACAGCGTCGGCAATCCGCCGAGGAACTTGTGGTGCGAACGCTTTGAGATCGGGAACGACTGACGTGAACCGCTGAGCCACGATCTCCATCGTCTTCGTTCCAGTGAACGGAGGGTGGCCTGCAAGCATTTCGAACACCATGCACCCGAAACTGTAGACATCAGAGCGGGAATCGAGATTCCGCTCTCCGCTTGCTTGCTCCGGGCTCACATATGCAGGCGTGCCCGCCGAGGAGTCGATTTCGTTTCGTTTGCCCCACTCCAATGTTTCCGAATGAACTGCTCGCGAGATACCAAAGTCGGCGACGTACGCGTGATCGTCGAAAAGCAGCACATTCTCCGGCTTGACATCGCAGTGCAATACGTGATTCTCATGAGCGTGCTGGAGGGCAGCACACACGCCGCGGGCAATAGCGAGGGTTCGGTCCAGTGACAGGCGCTGATTGCTCTTGAGCAGGTCCCGCAGCGACCCGTCCCTTACGTAGGGCATTACGTAGAAGGGGTATCCGGCCGCCTCGCCCGAGTCGTACAGCGGAAGCATATGCGGGTGCTGTAGCCGGGCGCTGTAGCGGATCTCTTTGAGGAACTGCTGTACGCCGATTCCGCTCACGGCCTCAGGAGACACGACCTTGATGGCCACCTGGCGGCCGTGTTTCACGTCGCGCGCCAGATATACGGTTCCCATGCCGCCCTGCCCTACCTCCCGGTCGATCACATAACGATCGGCTATCGCCGCGCCGAAATCCTGATCCGACCAGCCGGAGGGCCCCGACTCCACCTCGAAGAGCTCATCGAACGGTACACTGAATGCCTCGAGCAACCGTTCCCGAGTCCGTGCCGAGGGGTACGGGTGCTTGCCATTGACCACGCCAGACCAATGGCCCCGAGACAGCCCCAGCTTGATCGCCCAATGGTTCTGGGTCAGGCCGCTCCGGGCGATGAGATCGAGGAGTCGCTCCCGCTTCAGGCGTACGCGCACGTTCTAGCTGACCCTGTCTGGACGCTCATTCTCACAATTGCCTCCTCCTGACGGTAAGATACGTGGTCCCACCTGAAGGGTTTCGTGAAATCTCAAGAAAGTGTTCTGAAAAGTTCTGTCTCGGTAGGCTTGGAGCCACTTTTCGGCCAGAAGACGGTCGCCCTGCTTCCCTCCCTCCTCCCTCCTCCCTCCTCCCTCCAACGCGCCCTGCCGCCGAACCGCACGGACACGGCTGTGACTGGCTACAACCTGCACTCCAGGCCCCGAGTTTCACCGCAGCATCCGGATAGATCTCCGGTTCTGATCGCCGTACTCTTGATGGCGACGGACGTAGCCCACTTCGCCCCGGAGAGCCATGACCATGGTGACTTTGATATTTGCCAGTTTGGTGCGCCGAAATGAGCAGGACGCCCATCCCGCGTTGGCGGGTAATTCAGCGGCGGATTCCAGGCTCGTCGATGAGCACGGCAGGAATGTGGGAACGATCGTCGCAGCTTCTAGGCGACCGGTGTTTGCGAAATGCGCGCCAACGGTGTATCTGAGAAGAGCACCCCAGACTCAGCCAACTGCTGTAGGCCATTCGATCAATGACTCCAGGCAAATCGACATTCAAGGTTCTCATTGCGAGCTATCTCGAGCGTGAGCATGTGCGCCGTATCCAGGGGGTGGATGAACGGCTGAACATCGTCTACGAACCTGAGCTCCTGCGGCCCCCCCGCTATCCCGCCGATCACCAAGGCCAGGCCGTCGAGCGCAGCGCCGATCAGGAGGGTCAGTGGCGACGACTCCTCGAACAAGCGGACATCCTATTTGATTTTGATCAAACCCACCTCGACGACCTGCCGGAACTCGCCCGCAATGTGCGATGGATTCAGGCGACGAGTGCGGGGATCGGCCAACTCGTGAAGCGAATGGGCTATGACACACGCATGCCGAACACAGTCTTCACCACGGCTAGTGGTGTTCACGCAAAGCCACTCACTGAGTTCTGCCTGATGGCGATGCTGATGTTCAACAAGGGGCTGCTGCGCATGGTGCGGGACCAGTCCCGCAAACACTGGGAGAGGTACGCCGGAACGGATCTGGTGGGACGGACGCTCGTCGTGGTCGGGGTTGGGGCCATCGGCCGCGAGGTAGTGCGGCTAGGCAAGGCCCTCGGCATGACGGTCATAGGAGTCGACCGCAACGTCAAGGGACTCGACGCGACGTCGCTGCACCTGGATCAGCTCCACCCACCCGAGGATCTGCACGACGTTTTGAAGCGTGCCGAATACCTAGTGCTGATCGTGCCTCACACGGGTGAGACGGAGAAAATGATTGGCGCGACCGAGCTCGGCCTGCTTCCGAAGGACGCAGTGCTCATCAACATCGGCCGAGGTGCTCTGGTGGACGAGCCGGCCTTAATCGACGCGCTCCGCTCAGGACACATCGGTGGTGCAGCCCTGGATGTCTTTGCGGAAGAGCCATTGCCGCAGAGCAGCCCGCTGTGGGAGATGCCGAACGTGCTGGTCAGTCCCCACTCGGGAAGCACGAGTGATCGTGAGAACGCTAGGTTGACGGACCTGTTCTGCGAGAACCTGCGACGGTATTTGGCTGAGGAGCCCCTGCTCAACGTGTTGGACACCGAAAGACTCTATTGAATGCGGACAACAAATCCGAGTCTTCACAGCTGAAAGCTGGCAGCTGGTAGCTGGCAGCCAGGGGCGGTGGGTAGGGGGAAGGGCCTTCTCCCTTCTCCCTTCTCACTTCTCACTCTAGAACAGCATCCACCTTACCAGAGTCGCTACGACAAACCCCATGTAATTCCCGGCGGCATACCCCAGAAGACCGACGGCCACGCCGGGCAGCAGGCAGTTCGCATAGCCTCTGGCGCTTGCAATGGCCATCGCGGAGGCCGCACCGCCGACGTTCGCTTGAGAGGCCACGGCCAACGTGGCGAGATCGAGACGTAATAGCCGGCCCACTCCAAAGATCACAACGCCGTGCACGGCGACGATCGCAAGGGCGAAGTAGAAAACAGCAGGGCCGACCGCCACGATGTTCGCAACCACTGATCGGGCTCCGTTGCTGGCCAGGAAGAGCAGCAACAGGTAGTTGCCCAACATTGCGCTCCCCGCCAGCCGCTTGACCGCCGGTACCTGGGCGACGAGCAGGATCACGGTGGTAAGCCACAGAACGGCAGGCAGTCCAGGGATCACAGACCCCAGCCGACCGGAAAACCAAACCGCTCCTACCGCTATCATGACCAGGGCAGCCATATCCGCGAGCGCAACTGGGCGGACGCTGTTGTGGAGCGCGCGCTCGAGGGTTGCAGGCTTGTCGGACGACGGGTTGGTGGACGCCTGTGTGGGGAGGGGTTGCCGCGCCCGTCCCAACATGACCGGCACCGCTAGACAGGTGGCCATCCACACAGCGGTCACGATGACATCTGCTGCGGTTGCGGCTGTGAACATGTCGGTGCTGGTGTCGAATGCTCGTCCGAGAGCCGCGAAGTTCACACCGCCGCCCGTGTAGGTGCCGGTGAATTGTCCCGCGAGCTTCCACGTCTCAGGGCCCACGAGCCCGGACAGCATTAGGGAGCCTACGGTTGCTCCAACTGCGGTGCCGACGGCGCCGATGCCGAAGGCAGCGAGCATCATGGGTCCAGCCTGCATGATCGAGCGGAGGTTTACACTCAACAGGATGAGCGCGATGCCCAAGCTCACGCCCGGGCCCATCAGGAAGTCATAGGTGGGGGAAGTTCCCGGTATCAAGCCGATGTTCGACAGGACCATGCCGAGGAGGATCCCTACCAAGGCCGAGCCGAGGGACCGAAAGAGGGTGAACCGCTCCTCGAGATAGATAGCGAGGAGGACGACGGCGGCGAGGATGACCAGGATGGCGACTGGGTCGGAGATCACCGAAGTAGGTTAGCGATTGTTAAGGGTGCGCGCCAGATTGCGTACCGCCTGGCCGAGGGGTGTAACATGTTGTCACGCAACGACTTGTAGAGCTTTGCGCGCGTCGACGAGAGAACTCGGTTCCCCGGCAACGGATGACAGCCTCGAGAGGGCTGTCTAAGTGGCATTTCACACGTGCAGGAGCTCAGAGTGACAGAGCTCCCGGGCTACTAGATTCCTTCCCCGCGTCTGACGTCCTATATTCGCCCTTACGCCAGACTCCTTCGGAAAACAATCTGGCGAAGCCATCATTACACCTGGCCGTCAAAGGCGGTAAGGGGTGGACTTGCGAACGAGTAAACT
>JBDHDY010000170.1:0-9032 GCA_039591275.1 Gemmatimonadota bacterium
CGGAGGTGAGTCGGGAGGTGGTGGGGAGACGAGCTCCACCGCCGCGGCTGCGGCTCCGGCTGACGCGACGGCTGGTGGCACAGGCGCTGTACACGAAGTGCGGATGGTGCTGACGGAACAGGGTGAGTATCGGTACGTTCCCGACCAGCTCACGATCAAGGTGGGAGACACGGTGCGCTGGCTCAACGAGAGCGGCCCGCCCCACAACGTGGCTTTCTACGCGGACAGAATCCCCGGTGGAGCGGCAGACGTGCTGAATGGGGCCATGCCCGACCGGATGGGCAATCTGGCCGGTCCCCTTCTCGTTCAGGTTGGCACCATGTACGAGATCTCGTTCGTTGGTGCACCGGCCGGCGAGTACGGCTATTTCTGCACGCCGCATGAGATGTTGGGGATGGTTGCCACGCTCACGATCGAGCAGTAACACACGGGCGGGGAACGTTCGACTGCGGCCGCTCGGTGCGCTGCCCGGGCGGCCGTGGTCATTTGAGAGGCTAGAGTCGGGCCCGATGATGTTGTCAGCCGTGGATTCTTGAAGCGAAACGCAGATGATTCCTCAACGCGAAACGCAGACCGAGAGGTAGTCCCTATGGTCAAACGTATTGAACCGTGGCTCGTATGCTTGGTCGTTGGCGGCGTCCACACTGCCGTTGCGCAGGAATCACAGGTCACGATCAACGACCTTGGGGGTGAGCTCCTCATCGAGGTCGGGCCGATAGATCTCCCGGCGTCCGCGGACGCCGACCACGGCCACCACGGCATCTTCCCTCCAGTCGCAACCGTCAGCGTGCCCACCCATGGCTATCTCTACGGCTTCGATTATGACGTGGTGGACGCGCAGGGTAACGAGCTACCCACGGACATCGTTCATCACTTCAACTTGATCGACCCCGATCACCAGGAGCTCTTCCTGCCCATCTCGCAACGTATGATGGCGGCTGGGAAGGAGACCGGAGCGCAATCGATGCCGTGGATGCTGTTTGGCTACCCGGTGTATGTCGGTCAGCGCGTTGTGGTGTCGGCGATGCTGCATAACCCAACCAGCGCCCCGCATAATGGTGTTTCCCTTCGTATTCGACTCAAGTACGTGGATGTTGGCCGGCCGTGGCCCTTCTTTGAGGTCTACCCGTTTCAACTCGACGTGGCGTTCCCCGCGGGCGACAAGTCCTTCGACCTACCCCCTGGCCGCTCGTCGCGATCGTACGACGCGAGCCCGGCGATGGAAGGCCGGATGATGGTCATCGGTTCACACCTTCACGAGAACGCCACGAACATCGTGTTTGAAGACGTAACCGCGAACAGGGTAATCTGGGAGGGTTTTCCCGTTGAAGAAAACGGTCGGCTCACGGGTGTGACCATGGGTCGTCTCTATCGCAAGGGTGGGGTCAAGGTGTTCCCCGACCACACGTATCGGGTGACCGTGTTCTATGAAAACCCGACTGATGACGTGATCGCGGAGGGTGGGATGGGGGTGGTCGCCGGTGTGTTCATGCCGTCCCGCGGCGGCGCCTGGCCGCGGGTCGATGTGAGCGATCCTCTCTACGCCCTCGATCGCGAACATTACATGCGCGTCGTCCGTGGCAAGTATGACGTCATCAAGGAGGGTGGTGGTGTTATCGCGGAGGGTGACGCGGGCGAGCAAATGGAAGGGACACCGGCACACGTGCATAATTAGTCGTTAGTTGTTAGTCGTTAGTTGTCAGTTGTTAGTTTTTTGGCAATAAGTACTCCGCTAGTAACAACTAATGACTAAGAACTAACAACTAATCACTACCTACGCTTCCAACCGCCTCGCTACCAGCCACGCCCCCACCCCCACCACGATACCCGTTGCGGCGTCGATGCCGTAGTGCATCTGACAGTACACGGTCCCCACGATCAACAAGATGCACGGTACCGTGAACCACGCCCCAAGAGCACGCCACGCGCGCCACAGCCCCAGCGTTGTCGCGACGGTGGCCGCGACATGTGACGAAGGAAATGCGGCTCCGAACGAGGACCCGCTCTCTAGCAGGGTGTAGATGAGACGAGCACTCCACACCTCGCGGACCGGGCCGGTTGGATGGTCGAAGGCGTAATTGGGGCCGGCGACAGGATAGAGCACGAACGTGACGTAGCATATCACGAACGCGATGCTCGTCCCGAGCAACACTGCCCGGACATCCCGCCCGCTACGTCGGAGGGCGACCAAGAGCGGGCCGAACACCACTATCGGGTAGTACCCGAAATAAGCAAGGTGCAGCAGCCCAGACCAAAACACGGACGGGTATTGGCGTAACCAGGTGTAGGAGATCTGCGATTGAAAAATGAATTCTTCCCACCGCTGTATCACATCGTCATTCGCGAACACACTTTCCGCAGGGAACTGAGCATTTAACAGTCCGATCTCGGCATAAAGCACGAGAAACATTGCCAACGGATAGAGATTGCGGATGATCTGACCGATGCGATCTTCCTCTTGGAGCTTAGTGAACAGGTAGAGGAGGATGCCGAAGAGAACGTGCATGCCCAGCATCCACCCGTTGGATGCGTCACGGAAAGGTCCCCGCACCAATATGAGCACCGTGATGAATCCCAGGTACCCGCCGAAGACTTTGTCGACGGGCTTCAGAGCCATCCAGCCTCCCGATACCATTTTGCCGTGTGTTCGAGACCCGTCGTGAGATCAGTCGACGCCCTCCATCCAGTCATGCGCTCGATTGCATCGGGTGAACAGGTCCAGGCTTCGGCGAGAAACTCGTTGGCCTTGTTGGCGCTGAGGATCGTAGCGCGTCGGGCCATCCTCGCTGCCGTCCCCGCGAGCCAAAGTGCGACTCGGGCAACGGTCGGGGGGATCGTTACGTAGCGAGGTTTGCGACGACTCTGGTCGGCTCCGGTTGTGGCGGAATGGATGGCTGATGCGAACTGACGCGCGGTACATACGTCGGGGTGACACGCAAAAAACACGTGCTCCACGGCCTGAGGGTTCATGCAGGCTGTGAGGGCTGCAACGAGGTCAACGGCGTACACCAGTGACAATTCCTGAGAGCCGTCTCCGAAGAGAGGCACGATGCCTCGCTTGGCCAATTTGAAGAGCTTGAACACCTCGGTGTCGCGCGGACCATAGACGGCCGGCGGTCTGACGATCGTCCAGGGCAGCTGGCTGGTGCGTATAGCCTCTTCGCCGGCGAGCTTGCTCCAGCCGTAATCCGTCACGGGCTGAGTGCGTGCGTCTTCACTCAGTGGATGCCCTTTGGGACTGGGGCCGGCGGCTGCAATGCTACTGACGTATACGAGGTGTTTGATCGTGGCTGCCGAACGACTGGCGACGCTGGCGAGAGTGCGTGTCGCGCTAGCGTTTACTGCGAAGAACTCGCCACGATTGCGCGCCGCCACGAGTCCCGCCAGATGATAGACTACGTCGGCGCCGTCGCATCCGGCAGCAAGTGCATTGGCATCCTGAAGGCTGCCCGCTACGATCTCGACCGGACTGTGTCCGAAGATCCGGTTGGCGTTGGTGGGATTTCTCGTGAGGCAAACGACCTCATCGCCGCGGGCCAACAGGGCTTCAATGAGGTGCGAGCCGATGAACCCCGTTCCGCCGGTGACGAAAACTCTCAAAGCGCGCGGTCGTAGAGCGAATGCGTCCTATAGTGCTCGAATCCCATACGGCTGAGGCCGTTCTTCATTGCTGTATTGTCTTCCAAGATCCATCCTGCTTCGGCCCAGCGGTAGCCGAGTGCGTAGCCCTTTTCCCAAATCCAGTGATACATCAGCGCATCGGCTCCGGAGCGCCGGTATTCGCTTACGAGCCCCAACAGCAAGATGCGAATTCGCGTGATCTTCCGCGCTGCCAGGAGTATCTTCACGATACCGGGGAAGATGCGCCCCGACGGGTTCGTCTTGAGCGCCACATTCAGATCGGGAAGCGCCACCGCAAAACCGATCATCTGGCCCTCGCGCTCGGCAAAGACGACGAGATCCGGTACAATCACGGGTTTGAGCTCTTTGGCCAGGTGGTCGATTTCGGCGTCGGTCATGGGCACAAAGCCCCAGTTCTTCTCCCAAGCCGAATTGTACACCTGCTTGATCTGCTCCACCTCCGCGTCAAACTCCTTCATGTTGATCCGGCGCAGGGTGATTTTCTTGCGCTCGGCAATGAGCTTGGCGCCCCGCACGAGTCGCTCGGGTAATTGGTTGTCCACCGTCTGGTATTGATACAGTTCCTTCGCTTTGGCGAGCCCGGATTTTGCCGCGAGTGTGATGTAATAGGGAGGGGTGTGCGGTGTCAGCACCGTTGGGCGAGTCCCCCCGCCGTTCAACAGAAACCCGCATTCGTCGTTCGTGGAGAATGATGTCGGGCCCCGCATCACCGTGAGCTTACGCTCACGTAACCACGCTGCTGCAGCATCGAAAAGTCCGGTCGCGACCTGCTCATCATCGATACATTCGAAGAAGCCGAAGAAACCAACGCTGTCTTCGTGGAATTCGTTGTGCGCGCGGTTGTGGATTGCGGCAATCCGACCGACGACTTCCGACTGCCTCCCGCCCAGCCGCTCGGCCAGGAAGTACTCTGCCTCCGCATGCTGGAAGAAAGGGTTCTTTTGCCGCGAAAGCATCTTGTTCAGGTCCATACGCAACTGGGGGACCCAGAGCGGGTCCCCTCGGTACAATCGATATGGAAAATCAATGAAACGCTTGAGGTCGGCCGCCGATTCGACGGGCCGCACCTGCGCGGGTATCGTCAAATGATCCCTGCTCGCTTTCCTAAATCGCCAAAGGTCTCCAACGCGTAGTCGATCTGGTCGGCCGTATGCGTGGCGATGAGGCTCGTGCGCAACCGGCAGGCGTCCGGCGCCACAGCCGGCGGCACAACCGGGTTTGTGAACACGCCCGCATCGAACAGCCGCCGCCAGAAGCCAAATGTCTCCTCGAGTGAGCCGATGAGGACCGGAATGATCGGGGTCTCCGACGGCCCGATGTCGAATCCCAGACTCTTCATCCCTTCCTGCATACGGCTCGTGATCTTCCATAGTTGCTCGCGCCGCTCTGGCTCGCTTTCCACGACGTCTAGGGCGGCGAGCACCCCCGCCGTGTTGGCCGGCGGTAGCGCCGCCGAAAAGATCAGCGGCCGGCTATTGTGTTTTAGGAAGTGAATCACCGACTCGGACCCGGTGATGAATCCGCCGATCGACGCCAACGACTTGGAGAACGTACCCACGATCACGTCCACTTCGTCCACCAAGCCGAATTGCGCAGCGGTCCCGTCTCCCTTTGGACCGAGCACGCCCACGGAGTGGGCATCGTCCACGGCTAACGCCGCTCCGTACTGGTGCGTGAGCCGCAACAGTTCGGGCAGTTCGGCAATGTCCCCTTCCATCGAGTACACGCCGTCGACCACCACCAACGTTCCCTTGTCGGTGTGTCTTCGCAGGAGGAGCTCAAGTTGGCCGTAATCCTTGTGGCCGAAACGCTCCGTCTGTCCGAACGACATCTTGGCGCCATCGACGATCGAGGCGTGGTCCAGCTTGTCGATGAGGACGACGTCGCCGCGTCCCACGAGGCAAGAGATCAATCCGAGGTTTGCCTGATACCCGGTGGAGAGCACGAGCGCCGCTTCCTTGCCGAAAAACTCGGCAAGCCGATGCTCGAGGATTTCGTGCAGGTCGAGCGTGCCATTGAGGAAGCGACTCCCAGTGCAGCCCGAGCCGTAGCGTTCCAACGCAGACCGTGCTGACTCCAGGACGTGCGGGTGGTGTGTCAAACCGAGATAGTTGTTCGACCCCATCATGATCCGCTTCTTACCTTCGATCATGACGACGGTGTCTTCAGATTTGGATGTGGGCTTGAAATACGGGTAAAGCCCGGCACGTTGAACTTCGCGGGCTTTGGTGTAGTTCTTACACTTGTCAAACAACTGGACGTGCTGTAGCGTCTCGATTTCCACGTAACCTCGGCACCGCTAGAGTGAAATTACCACCTAAACGTGCCCAAGGGTCCCACAACTCGGGCAATACGATAGTACCGTTGACCGCCCCCCGACACAAGGGTCGGTCGAGATGGTGCATCTTCTTGCTGGTGGCCATCTTAGGTGGCCCTTCTGGGGCTCTGGCGCAAGTTCCGGAGGAGTCGTCACTTAAGCCGGTAGACGGGTTGTTGGTGGTTGGAGCGGCCGCACTGCACTTCGCTCCCGACCTCTTCGACCTGAATCCGGACCCTCCAGATTGCCTTCCGTGTGACCCGTCCACCGTTCCCGCATTTGACCGCTGGGCGATCGCCGAGCCGCGAAAGGCCGCCGCGCGTTTGAGCGATGCCATGCTGATCGGGCTTGGTGTCGGCACGTTGTTGGATCTCGCACAGCGCCAGCCAAATGGCGTAGTGCATGCCGCCGCAACGGTGGAGTCTGCCGCGGTGGCGGGTGGGTTGACCACTCTGCTCAAAGCCGTGATCGGGCGCCCGCGACCGATCCTCTACACCGAGGCGGCGCTCAGTCTGGAAGACCCCGCGGCCGCCCGCGTGTCGATGCCATCCGGGCACACGTCCACGGCCGTGGCGCTGGCCACGAGTTACGTCCTCGCCGGTTCGCGCACGGGTCGGGGATCGCCTGGGGTGCTCCAAATAGGCGTGTTGGCCGCCGCGGCGATTGTGGGCGGGCTCCGCGTTGCGTCTGCAAGTCACTTTCCGTCGGACGTCGTGGCCGGTGCCGCCGTCGGCGTCGGCAGTGCGTTTCTGGTGGAGGCGATACGGTTCTAGGGGGGGAGGGGAAACGGTAGGGGCGCAGCATGCTGCGCCCCTACCGTTTTGTGTCCTACGTCACCGCTTTGCCGGCTCTATCCCTTATTACGTGTTTTGCACCTGCGGTTGCGAGTGCCCTAAGTCCACACGTACCTTGGTCCGACTCTAACCAGGCAAAAGACAATGACGACCCGCAACATCGTTCGCCTTCCGGTGTTGGCCCTCCTGGCATCTGCCCTGCTTTCCGGATGCACAACGGAGCCCGTGCCGACCACGAGGATGGCGAGCCGATCACGGGTGAGACGGTAACGTGGAGGTCGAGCAACGCGAACGTGGCGACAGTGAGTGCGGGTCTCGTTACGGCGGTGAGCGTTGGCACCGCGGACATCACGGCCACCGTGGGAGGAGCGTCGGTCACCGTGCCCGTTACGGTGTCGCAGGCTGCGGCCATCGTGGCGATCGTGTCGGGCGATGACCAGACAGGTATAGCGGGTGAGCAGATAGCAGACGCTCTGATTGTGCAAATCAACGACCGGCTAGGGACTGGGGTTCCCGGCATCTCGGTCACCTTCGAAGTCATTGGGGGCGGTGGATCACTGGGGAACACCGGTGCGACGTCGGGGGCGGATGGACAAGCGTCATCCACCTGGACGCTGGGAACAGCCATCGGTAACAACGAGGTGGAAGTTTCGATAGCGGGAGGCGCAGCGGCAGCCAGGTTCATTGCCACGGGCGTCGCAGGTCCCCCGGACGTGGTGTCAGTGGCCGGCGGTGACAACCAGTTGGCGGCTGTCAGCACAGCCGTTCCCGTCGCCCCCGCAGTGCTGGTTGAAGATGCCAACGGCAACGCGGTCGAGGGTGTGGATGTGACCTTCGCGGTGGCGAGTGGTGGGGGCAGCGTTACTGGTGGGGCGGCCGTCACCGGAGCTACTGGTGTCGCCACGGTGGGAAGCTGGACGCTGGGCCCGGTAGCCGGCCCGAACACGCTGACGGCGACGGTGGCGGGAACGGGCATCACGGATAACCCAGTGACGTTCACGGCCACAGGCCGCGAATTTGTGTTCCACATCGATGTCCGGTTTTTCGACGGGACGAGCCCGACAGTGAATCAGCAAAATGCGTTCGATGCCGCAGCCGACAGGTGGGAGCAATTAATCATCGGAGACCTTGAGGACACTCCTGTCAATCTTCCGGCCGACTTCTGCGGTAGCGGCGAGCCAGCCCTGAACGAAACGGTCGATGATGTGGTGATACAAGCGAGGTTCTACGACGGAGACGGGGCGGGTGGTATCCTGGGTCAGGCGGGGCCGTGTGCCTTCCGCGCCACCGGCGGCCTTCCCATAGTCGGGGTAATGGAGTTCGACAACTTTGACCTGGCCGCTCTCGAGGCAGCCAGCGAGCTTGACGAAGTGATTCTGCACGAGATGGGCCACGTGCTAGGCTTTGGCACCATTTGGACATCTAAGGGGCTGTTGCAGAATCCGTCGGAGGGACAGTCAGCCCCACCACCAGATACGCACTTCACCGGTTCGAACGCGATCACCGCGTTCGACGCTATCAGCAACAAACCCTACCCCGGGGGGCAGAAGGTGCCGGTGGAGAACGACGTAAACAATTACGGCCCTGGAAGCTTGGACGCGCACTGGCGCGAGTCGGTTTTCACTGTCGAGCTGATGACGCCCGCGCTCAATTCCGGCTTCCCCAATCCTCTGAGCGTGGTGACGGTAGAGTCTCTCAAAGACCTCGGGTACGATGTAAGTACGGGCCTGGAAGACCCATTCAACCTTGTGTTCCCGTTCGTGAGGCCTGGTCCTCGCCCGAAGATAGTTTTTGAGAATGACATCCGGCACGGTCCGCGGTATTACATAGACGCCGACGGGCGCATTGTTGCGGTGTTCCACCAGTGACGCTGTTATGGACCAGTGACAACGGGGGCTTCTGTGGCACGCTACGGATCATGTGACATCCTTTCGTTGACGGCGGTGTTAGCCATCGCAGCGTGTGGTGCCGACAGCGGAGAACAAGACGACGGTGAAGCCCGAATGGCTGAGATCCCGGCATGCACGCCGAGCGAGGCGCAACTGCAGCCTGGTGCTACCCTAGACGGATTTGCAGGGGAATACTTGCTGACAATGGTTGCGACTGCTGGCGAGAACTCCGAGCAGCGAGTAGAGGGTGGACTCGAGCTCGTGGCCAATGAAGGCTCCATGCGGCAGTTCACCAGACCCGGCGGTGCGACTGATCCGTCAACGCTGGTGCCGCTTTACGGCAGCACCGATATCGCAGTCGAAGATGTCGGTGCACTTAGGCTGGGCGAA
>JBDHDY010000171.1:0-7102 GCA_039591275.1 Gemmatimonadota bacterium
GCCTCGAGCGTGTGTTGCTGCTGTGTCGAGGGCAGCAACAATTCCACCTGGGGGAGTGCAGACGGCACGGATTCGGTCATCACGTTTGCGCCACTCGTCGAGCAGTGTAGCTGTTTCATCGCTGGAGCCGTCGTCCACAGCGACGATCTCGAAGTCCGCAAACGTTTGAGCCACGAGGGAGGCGAGCGCCTCGTCGAGAGTGGCCGCGGCGTTACGGCAGGGCAGGAGCACGGATATGGAGGGTGTTGAGGGCACCGAGTTGTTAGTTATGGGTGTTGGTTATAACTGTGAGCGTTTCCACTCATGACCGTTGCAGAATGGTCTCGAAGTACACTTCCCGACCGCCGCTCTCCGAGGGTCTCTCCGACGTCATTCGGATCGTCCCGTCAGACAGGCGATGATAGGAGACGCGCGTGTCGTCTTGCCGCTCGGGCAAGGTCAATGTGAAGACCAACGCGGTGTCTGATTCCCAAGCGCCCTCATAGAGGAGCAGATTGCCGAGGTTGTTCACGGTGTAGGCCTTGTATTTCTCCGTCTGCTCGTCGTACGCCACTCCTCCGTGGACGTGGTACGGCCCCAATCCCGGCAAATCGGTCTGAAAATCATAGAGGAGCCATCTACCGCCCACTCCCCATACGTAGGACGCTTTGCCTGTACTCGTGCCGCCGGGTCCTTGCGCGCCCGGATAGGTTCGGTCAGAGGAGGTCCAGTCACCGATGAGAAACGCGAGCTTTTTTTCGACTGAGCTGTGCATCGTTTTGTCTCTCTTGCCTGCTGCCACTCAAAGGTTACGTGGGCGCAGGCGCTGACACGTGGTGATATCGGACGGTCAGGAATTCAGAGATGAGCGCTCACATACTCACAGTCGTATGTCGTAACTTCGAGCCGATGGCTCCACGGATCCACAAAGTATAGGGAATATGCCCCTTGGTGGTCACGTACACTGTCGGAAGACACGCGCTCCCCCGTGCGATCGAGTAACGTCAGCTCTTCCAGGCGTGCCACGAAGGCCACGAAACCCGGGCCATTCACGCGAAACGCTACCTGGTCGTACCCTCCGTGCTCCGCACTGAGGTCTCGGTCCTCGAATAGGGCCAACTTCGTGTTGCCTCCATCGGAGGATATCATGAGCGGGCCGTCCGGGTCGTTGGCCCAGTACTCATACTCAGGAACAATGGTGAGCCCCAACACGCGCTCGTACCACTCGGCCGCTTCGTATCGATCCGGTACGAAGCATTCAACGTGGTCGAACTGTTGTACGCGGAATGGATCTTCGGTCACCCCAGGTCCTCCTCGTGACCACCAATCTCAAGATACCGTCTCACGGGCCCGCGAGCGAGCCAGGAGGTCGCTGCGGCACAAACGAGCGCACCGATGGCTGCGAATGGGAACCGCTTGTGGTGATCTGATCAGTCGCCTGTAGGCGTCACGCCACCGGCCTCTACCATGAGAATCACTGCCCGTTCGGGCGCCCTCGTTCGGTGACGCACGCCCTGCGGCACCATGAACCCCTGACGAGGGCCCAAATCGACTGATCGGTCCTCCAGGTCGATGAGAAACCGTCCTGATATCACGTAAAAGAACTCATCCTCGTCGTCGTGATGGTGCCAGTGGAAATCACCTTGCACGACACCCAGACGAACAACACACTCGTTCACCTGACATAGCGTTTGATTGAACCATTGGTCCTGACAGGTGTCCGCCAATGCGCCAATATCAATGAGTTCGAGTCCTGGAAACTGCGGATCAGTGTGGATGGAATAGGGTGTATCCATGTGTACTACTACCTCCTGCCGGCGATGTGCGTTTACCTCAGCCGCTGCTCGAGCTTCTCCGCCAGGGCCAGATATCGTGCGGGGAGGCCTTTTTCCACCTCGTCTGCCTTTACCCCCTCGAACTCCGTCTCTACCTCTGCGTGTCGTGACGCCGGAATGGCGTGCTCAGCCATCGGGAAAAGCACGTTATCCTCTTTGTCGATATGCTGGCGCAGGAGCACTGTATAGCCCCGGGCATAGCCGGCGATTAGCGCGGCTGCACCCTCATCTCCCTGCTGCAACTTCTCCGCTGCCTCCCGCAGGTTGCGAGTGTACGCACGCCCCTGCTCGTGCTCGCTCAACATTACAGCGAGGGGGCCTTGGTCTTGCGGCATGCCGGCAGCCGTCATGGCCTTGAAGAGCACACCCTCCTCTTTCTGGTGGTGGCAGCCGTCAGCGAACCCTCGGATGAAATCGGTGGCCTCCAGAAAGAAGCTTGCGTCGACCTCGACGCCGCGCTCCAGGCGGTTCGCGGCCTCTTCCAGCGCGCCCAGGACGCGCTCGATGACGCGGTGCTCATCCATGAGGACTTCTGTGGCTTTCATAATCTCCTCGTCTCTAGTGTCTGTGACTTGCTCCAGGTTATTTCGAGTGGCGGTTGCTGCCGTGGTACTGCACGTCAGCGAATGCTGCTCGTATCATTGATTCTAGGGTCTCCGTGTCGCTCAAGGAATGACCCCACGCTCCCGCAGAGCGGCACGGAGTGTCTCCACGCGGCGCCGGTTGACTCCGAGGTCCCACGATCCCACGCGCGAGGCGGAACGAACGGCCATGATGCGTTGCTCGGGACGCATGTGTAGCTCGAGGTCGTCGACAAATCCAAAGACACGACTGCGAGCCTCTGCATGAAGGTACACAGGGGTCCGAGTCACCACAGAGATGCGAGTGAGCTGTGCAACCACGGCCGCGACGTCCTCCCACACCACCACCGCCGCACCGTCGAATGCAAATGGGGCCACCGCGTGGTCCCCGTCTGTCGCATCGCTGCAGACGCAGTTCTGCGATAAGGGACACGAAGCCAGCTTGCCGTCCGTGACGCCAAGATTGGAAGGACGCTTCCCAGAGCAGGACACGAGCGATATGACACCGCCGACGACGGTAATCATGAATACACTGAAGCGCACTGGCCTCAAAACAGGAGCGGCACGAACATCTTCGTCCGTTTCACGTAGTCGCTGTAGGCGGCGCCAAAGAAACGCACATTCTCGGCCTCTTCGCTCTTCGCCGTCATTGTGACAAAGAAGGTCGTGATCACGGCCAGAGCAAGGCCCGTCCAGGACAAATGCTTGAAGAGAGCTCCCCAGGTCAAGAATAGTAGCGAACTGTAGAGGGGGTGACGGATGTAGCGGTACGCACCTACGGTTACCAGCTCCGTCGTCTTTTCGATCCCGAGCAAGGTAGGGTCTTCGTGGCGCTCAGGGTCTGGTTTTCCCACCGTATGCAGTGAATAGACGCCGTGGATAACCCAGTATGTGCAGACGATCAACAGGGACCACGAGACCATCTGATGCGTACTAAAAGGCTCGCGAAACCAGTAATCGACATTCAAGAGCACCAATACCAGAATACCTTCCCACGCGAAGAAACGGTAGAAGCCGTGCGAGCGAGAGTGACGGAGGGAGACTCTGGAGACCCAGGCAATCCCCCCAGAGGCGACGACGAAGATGATGACTTTGAGTTGAGAGATCATGCGACTCTCGCCTCTCACCTCTCCAGCCAGCGGCGGTACTGCTCGCGATCCGCGGCCTCTGCCACTTGTTTTGCTTCGGGCGTGGCATTGGGGCCGATGCGCATCTGCGCGGGATACTCCGCGGAGGCAATTACATCGCGATAATCCACCTCGGCGAGCGAGAGGTACTGGCGTACCGCCTCGGTGTCCCCGTCGCTGAGTTTGAGAATCGCCAGATGGACCCGGTGAGGGGGACCTCCAGAGGATGGTTCGTAGGTATCCAGCAGCGCGAGGACCTCTTCAGTGTCCTCGGCGGGAAAGTGGCTGGCTACTTTGCGCAGAACCGCTGCGCGCGACGAGTCCACGCCTGTTTAGAACTCGCGCTTCTTCATCTTGGAGAAGAAACTGTCCGCCTCGCTGTCGTCCTCCGGCTCAGGAGGCAGCGTCTTGTCGTGCCGGCGCTGCGACTTTTTTTTGGCCTTGGCAACCTTAGCAGCGTTCTTCCTTACCAGTGCGGCCAGCTTTTGTTCGTCGCTCTTGGACATCGGTGCTCCTGGAACAATTGTAGGTTGTCATTCTAAAGATGAATGCGGTAGGCTCGGCTGGTAAGTGCGTCGCGACCCCTCCCCGGTTGGCCTGCGTGCGTCAGGCGTCGGCCTTCACCAGCGAGCGATAGTGTGCAATGTGTTTGTCGATCCGTTTTTTGTCACAGACCCTACAGATCACCGGCTTTCCCTTCCCACTGAGCATCACTCTCGACCAACTGCCGCATTTGGAGCACGGCGCGACGTTGAACTCCACGTAGGGGCCGAACCATTGGCACCGTGCGTTCGATAGACGTCCTGCCAACCTGGCAAACTCTTCCGTCGGATAGAAATTCGGGAGGCCTAACTCCTCCAAGTTGGTCAAGCTGCGCAGGGGGGTGAGATCCTCATCAGCAGCTTTGAGATTGCTCAAATCGAGATATCGTAACTGCATGAGCGCCCCTAGGGGCTTCAGAGTGTCTACCCGCATCCGAGTCCACATGCTCCCATTGACGGCAAGCGCGTGAAGTTCTGTCAGGTCGGCCAAGGGACCGAGCGAGCGGACTTGGCTGAAATGAATGAGGGCGAGACTCTGTAGCTGGCCCAGCGTCCGTAAATGCTCAAGGGAGTCGATCTTGGTGTTTCTGTCAAGAGAGAGGAATCGGAGTTTGGACAAGCGGTGCAGAGGCCGGAGGTCCGTAGAGTTCACAGTGTCGACATAGAGATACTCGAGCTCTTCGCAGTCGCAGATTCGCTCGAGTGAGTCTTGTCGAATATGAAAGCACCATAGACGCCTCAGGCGCGGGAAGTCCTTGAGGCGGCTGATGTCCTGGGCTCCTGCCTTGAGACGGATCCGCTGGGCGTCCTTGGGCGCGTCGCTGGCACTTTGTATCGCTTCCGGAAAGTCGGTTAGCTGTGGATACAAGGTGGAGTGATAATCTGCCATGACTGAGAGCTTCGCCTCGGGGCTCTACCTATCTAGTGCTTCTCCTCAATGTCCTGCGCTGGCAGTGATATCGCACACGCCACTGTCAAATTGCTTTGCCCTGGTTCACTGCATACTGTCCAAGGATGATCCCGCTAGGCAAGGCCTCCGTTCCGGTGAGCTCCAACTGAACGGAGGTCGACGTCTCCGGCAGGAGCGGAATGCCCCTGCCGAGCAAGATCGGGATGATGCCAACCTCTATCGTGTCAACGAGTTTCGCCTCCAACAGGCTGCGAAATAGCACACCTCCGCCCATTAGCCAGATGTCTTTGCCACTCTCAGTTTTGAGTGTGGAGACCCAAGATGCAGCATCGTCGGACACGATTTTCACATCGGGGAAATCTTCGGCCCGTAGCGTTCGAGAGAAAACATAGGTCCGCATGCCTGGCATCTCTGCCGGCTGGTCGTGCTGTTGGGTGAACTCGAAGGTTCCTCGACCCATCAATACCGTGTCGATGGTCTTGAAAAAGGCGGCGAAATCGATGGCCGGATCCATAGGGATCCAGTCACATTCGCCCTTTGGTCCAGCTATGTAGCCGTCAAGACTCGTCGCGACGTAGTATCGCACCCGGCGCATCGGGTTAACTCAGATCCCCCTTGCTCGGCTCTCCTCTCCACAGGGCGATGAACACCATGACATGTGACACCAGAAGAGCGGGTACGATGACCATGGGAATGAAGAACGTTGCGCCGAGGGCTCCGTCTTCAGTGTAGCGAAGACCTTGCGTCACGGCGTTGAGGAGGTCGAGCGTCCCCTCGACGTTGAATAGCCACACTAGCGGAATTGCCGTGCGCCACTCACGGCGTAGGGCGAAGAGAGCCAATAGTGCGAGCAGGGCGGCAAGTAAATCGCCGTACGCGGCCGGATCGGCAAACTTCGAATCCAGAGGCTGTGATGTCACGCCGGGAATCAGGAAGGCAAGTCCGATGAAGCGAAAGCTATGAAATAGCAGAATGGGTGCGAGCGCTTTTGCCCGTGGCTGTGAGAGAAACCAGGGCATTACATACCACTTGGCGATCAAGCTGTAGGCCGTGAGGCCCATGACCATACTGAGAGGCAGGATCAGGTCTTTTGGCATTGGATGTATCTCCAATCTGGCTGGTCAGACAGTTTTCACTTCACGACTTCAAACGTGCCCTTTCCCGGGTACCAGCCCTTCTCGTTCGACGCGAAGCCGACCATCGTGCTGTCGCCAAAGTTCAATGCCACGGTCAGGGTGTACCCTGACGCGCCCAAGTACGACACCATGTACACCTCCTCTGCAACCTTTTCAGCGGCGTACTGCTTTTCCTGCTCTGTGTGGCCTTCACTCGGCCCGTTCATCGCGCGCCACACGACCGTGCCGTCCTCGTTGAAATCGTGTTCGTGCGTTGTGCCTGTGACGGGGCCCTCCGTCCACGTCCAACGAATAGTCGTACCGCGAATCTGATCTGGGTATTGTGGTGTCATTGCCTGATCCTCTGGGGAGTGATGAGCCATCGGACGGCCGACAGACTGAGGCGACAGGTGCTCCAGCAAGGGTCATCGCTTGCTGGTCCAAGTCACCTTCTTCACCAAATCCACGAACTCATCAACGCTCATGGACCCGATGGTGTTGCCGATCAGCTCGAGCGGCAAATCGTCCAACTTCTTGAAGCGCACGCACGACTTGCCGACATCCATCCGCTTGCCGGTCGCCTTATAGGCGGCCTCGAACTCTTGTCGCCCAGTCTCCGATGAATAGATCCCGGACAGGTAGACGGCCATATGGTTCTTCTGCGACGCCAAGGCGGCATACATGAGCGGCTTGCCGTTGTATGTGTCCGGGCAGGTCGCAAGCGGTACTTCGTAGGTGATCATGCCCCAATTCATCACCTCCTCATACCCATCGGGAAGATTTTCCAGAATCGTCTGGCGCACTGTCTCGATAGCAGCGCGGCGGTCCTCGGGCAGGGCCGATAGCGTGTCTTCTCCTTGTTTGGTTTTGTCAACGGTTACGGCTCACGCATCGGGAACTGGTTCACCACCATGCCCGTCTCATCATAGAAGGTCAGGCTGCCCCGGCCCTTCAAATACAGAACCGCCGCCCCCTTCATATCCGGGCCATGTAGCGCGACCCCACCGCCTCCG
>JBDHDY010000172.1:0-8879 GCA_039591275.1 Gemmatimonadota bacterium
TATTTCAACGACAATGAGAACATCCTCTTTCTCCACACGGGTGGAACGCCTGCGCTCTTCCCCTATCGCACTAAGATATTGGAACACCTATCATGACCGCCCAGTCTTTACCACAGATGAACGCGGATAAACGCGGATCGGTTTGTGACTTGTCAAAGCCGGCAGCTGGCGGCTGGCAGCGGAGGTTGCGGTGGATGAGATGGGAAGGGTCTTCTCCCTTCTTCCTTCTCACTTCTGACTATGTCATCGTCTGTGTGGTTGCGGCCTCTCTCATCTGGGCCTGTCAGCCGTCACAGCCGGAGTTAACGCCAAAAGAGAGTCTCGGCAGGTTGTTGTTCTTTGACCGGAACCTGTCGACACCGCCGGGTCAGTCCTGTGCGGACTGCCACGCACCGGAGGCCGGCTTTGGCAACCCCAATCAACAGCTTCCTGTTTCGCGTGGAGCGAATCCAGACCGGTTTGGCAATCGCAACGATCTGACGGCGGCGTACGCGGCGTTCGTACCGCCCCTCGAGTTCGACGAGTCCGAGGGTATCTGGGTGGGGGGATTGTTCTGGGATGGCCGCGCGGCGACACTGGCCGAGCAGGCCAAAGAACCACCGCTCAATCCACTGGAGATGGCCAATAGCGACGTCGAGAGCATCGTGGAGGTGTTGCGTGCGGCCGATTACCGTGACTTGTTCCTGCAGACGTACGGGAAAGATGCCTTGGATGATGCATCCGCTGCCTATGATCGCATGGCAGACGCCATCGCGGCTTACGAGATTACGAGCGAGGTCAGTCCATTCAATTCCAAATACGATCTCTATCTAGCAGGAGAGGCTGAGCTCAGCGAGCAGGAGCTGCGCGGCCTGGCGCTGTTCGTAGGCGAACAGAAAGGCAACTGCGCTGCCTGCCACCCCAGCGAGCCGGGGCCGGACGGCTCGCCGCCGCTTTTCACGGATTACACATACGACAACTTGGGCGTGCCGCGAAATCCGGAAAACCCCTTCTACCGCATGCCGGCGGAGTATAACCCGGACGGGGTGGGCTATATTGACCTGGGGCTTGGCGCGTTCGTTGACGATCCTGCGCAAAATGGCCTGTTCAGAGTTCCCACTTTGCGTAACGTCGCACTGACCGGGCCGTACATGCACAATGGCGTGTTCAAGACGCTGTATCAGCTAGTGGCGTTCTACAACTCTCGCGACGTGACTCCCTGGCCGGCACCGGAGTGGCCCGAGAATGTGAATCGGGAAGAATTGGGGAACCTGAGACTCACGCCCCAAGAGATGGAAGACATCGTCGCCTTCCTGCACACGCTGTCGGACGGGTACGGTAGCCACAGGTTACGCTGAAACATGCAGACTGACCGCCCGCTCTTTGAGCCGCGGACGAACGCGGATCGATCATTGAGTTGTTAACGCTGGCAGCTGGCGGCTGGCAGCGGGGGTTGCGGTGGATGGGATGGAAGTGCCTTCTCCCTTTTCCCTTCTCCCTTCTCACTGTCAAACCCCTGCGCCACCTTTGTCATGAGATCGTGGTACGCCAACCGAGCCGTGAGCCAGCGATCCTTATCGCGCAGCGTTAGGCGCGACGGCCCCGCTTGCTGTACCGCCCTTATGTAATCGCTGTAGCCCTCCCAGATGTTTGCGAACTTCCTCTTGTTCGCCAGCTCGTGGAAAGCGCCCAGCTCATCACACACCCGCGTGTCATATAAGGCAAATACTTCGGGGTAGCAGACAGTCAGGATCGCGCTTGCGAGCGGCAGTCTGAATCCCCACTTCACCAAGAGGATCTCGAGCTTTTCCTTGTTGGACTCGGCATCAGCAATCTCGGTGGTAAGGAGCTGTACTGCTGCCTCGAGATCCGTGTGCCCTGACGCTGTCAGGCGGCGGGCAACTTGGGTCGTTGCCCCGTTTGTCCTCCATCTGACAATGCTGAAGAATTCAAATCCGGTGAGGTGGCCACGCTGCTGGAAAACATGCGTCACGTGGTCAAACAGATATGCCTCTAGGTCGTAATAGCGGAGATAATTCATGAGGCCTCCCACGCGGAGGCTTCTTGCCAGGAACGAGGGCTGGCAAAAAAGAAGACCTATTTCCTACTGTCGACGCCTAATTTGGAAGGGAGAGAATATAACGCTAGACCGCCGCGCTCGCGATTCCACTGGCCGCTATATCTGACCAACATTGTCAGAAATTACTTGTCTGATCTGTCTGTTTTGTGAGCCGCAGATGAACGCGCGATTGATTAGGCTCTTTCGGCGGCGATCAGACGTAATCCCACGAGTGGCGACCGGTGGCGCTGGCCCATGCGGCGAAGCGAGGTGAACAGGTGCTCGAGATACTCCAGGGATTGCACGTGGCGATGCGTGAGGCCGTCCACCTGGAACGGGTGGTGCTGCGTGGCCGCGGGGTGAGCGGCCGGCAAGCCCACGGGCGACACCCACACCATGATGTCTCGCAGAAAAGCAGCCAGGCCATGGGCGACCGGTAGGGTAGGGCAGGCAAAGGTGAATTCAAATTGCTGTGGTATGGCGTGCGCCCCCGCTGCGCGGAGGGCCAGCCAGCAGCCTCGTGCGCCAGGGAGGGAGCCGATAGAGGTCGGGTCTTGGTATTCGTTGTCACGAGCACGATGCATACGCTTGCTCCTAGTCGTGAGGACTGGCGGGGGCAGCTCGGGCGCTTGCCGCACCTCGTTAAGCCGCAGGTGGTGAGGCCAACCGCAATTCAGTCGCCACCGCCTCGATGATGATCTCTCTCGCTCGGGCCACGATGTCGTCCAGCGACGGCGTGGCCGCGAACATCTGGCGCGCGCGTTCGCGCAGGTCGTCCGCGCTCGGCACGTGTGGCAGCTGCATGTCGGCCAGCATCGCCACTACGTCTGACTGAGCGCTCAGGGCCCGCCTGCGCACCTCCTGCCAACTGGGGGTGTGGTCCCACGCCTCACGCACCTGGGTGCTGATCCGCTCCACCGACAAGCTGGCAGCAAGCTGCCGCGCGACCTTCTCCACAACGCCGCGACCCAGCCTTTTCTCATTGCGTATCAGCGCCTCCGGCGGCTCGTTCAGATCCCACACCATGCGACTCCAGGAGAGCCCTTTGAGTACGTAGTACGTCAGGTCGATCTCCCACCAGCGGAACCCCTGACGTGTGGAGCTCATGTACGCATGATGGTTGTTGTGCCACCCCTCCCCCAACGTGATCAGTGCCAGCCACCAGTTGTTGCGCGAGTCGTCGCCCGTCACGTAACGCTGCTTCCCGTGCACGTGCGCCAGGGAGTTGATGAAGAACGTGCCATGATAGAGCAGCACCGTACTCCAAATGAACCCAACGACGAGCCCCGACCACCCCGCGATCAGCCACACCGCGACCCCCAGCACCGCGGCGGGCACGTAACGATGTGCGTTCAGCCGCACGAGCTCGGGGTATTTGATGAGGTCGGGGACGGCGTCGTAGTCCGTCTCGCTGTGTTGTGGCGTGAAGATCCAGCCGAGGTGCGCGTACAAGAACCCATGGTGCCGTGGCGAGTGCACGTCGAGAGACGTATCGGAGTGCTTGTGGTGGCGTCGGTGCTTGGCCGCCCACCAGAGAATCCCGCGCTGCGCGGAACTCTGGGCGAGCCACGCAAGCAGGTACTGGCCGACTCGCGTCGTCTTGAACGCACGGTGGGAGAAATAACGGTGGTAGCCTGCCGTGACGCCGAACATGCGTGTGACGTACAAGACGGCACAGATCACCAGCGCTTCCGCCGTTACCCCAGTCCACCACGCGGTCAGGGCGGCGAGATGGACCAGGACGAACGGGATAGCCGACGGATAAATGATATCGTTGTGGAAATCGTCGCCCTGGGCGCGCGGCGTCATGGTGGCCTTCGAGGTCATGCCGATCCTCCAAAGTGTCGTGACACGGCGGCTTGAGACGAAATTGGCCGGTTACCTGCCACGCCGGCCACCTCGCCTTGGCCGAAGCGAGGGCCCGCGCTGTCTGGAGCTCTGGGGTCGCTCCACGGGCTTATGTGGAGCAATCGTCGGCTCGAAACCCGGCACGATCTCGCGAGGGAACGTCCGCCCGAGGAGCTTCTCGACATCCCGCATCATCAACCACTCGTCCGGCGACATGAGCGTCAACGCCTTCCCCTGCGTGCCTGCACGCGCCGTCCGACCCACGCGATGGACGTAGACCTCCGGGTCGGCTGGAACGTCATAGTTCACCACCATTCCGATGTCGTGGACGTCGATACCCCGGGCGGCCACGTCAGTCGCAACCAGGACACGTGTCTTCCCGCGCCTGAACCCTTCAAGTGCCTTGGTGCGGGAGTTTTGCGTCTTGCCGCCGTGCATCGCCGCCACCTCGTCACCCTCGCGACGTAGATGACGGGCGAGTTTATCCGCGCCGTACTTGGTGCGGGTGAACACGAGCGTGCGACCGTCGCGCGGCACGTCCCGCATGATCTGGGCGAGCACGTTGCGCTTATCGGCCTTGTCCACACCCACCAGGATGTGCTCGATACCGTCGGCCGCTTCGGCCCGCCGGCCGATCTCGACGGCCGCATGATCCTTCAGGGCACGCCGCGCCAGACGGTCCACATCGGGGGAGATGGTGGCCGAGAAAAACAGTGTCTGGCGCTTGGCGGGCAACGACTGCAGGATGCGGTGGACATCGGGCGCGAACCCCATGTCGAGCATCCGATCCGCCTCGTCGAGAACCAGCACCTCGAGCTTGGAGCTGTCGACGTGTCCGCGGCGCATATGGTCCAGCAGACGTCCTGGCGTCGCGATTACGATGTCGACACCATCCTTGAGCGCGCGCATTTGCGGCTCCATGCTGACACCGCCGTACACCGCGACAAACTTCAACCCTGTGTGGCGCCCATAGGCGCGCGCGCTGTTCAAAACTTGCTCGGCGAGCTCGCGGGTGGGTACCAGCACGAGCGCTCTGAGCGCGCTGCGGCGATCACCCTTGAGGCGCTGCAGGATGGGCAACAGAAATGCCGCTGTCTTCCCGGTTCCCGTCTGAGCCGAACCGATCAAGTCGCGGCCTTCCAAACCTAGCGGTATCGCTTCTCCTTGAATCGGGGTGGGCGTGGTGTAGCCCTGCTCTTTGAGAGCACGTACGAGTTCGGGCACAAGGCCCAGTGCTGTGAATGCCATCGTTCTTGGAAAATCCTCAATGCTGCACACACACGCGTACCAGGTGACATCTGTGTCACCAGAACACGATGCGCTTGATTGTGTGAACCTGAGGAGTGATTCGACGTGTGTGCGGTGCGCCGATACCCATCCTAAGCCGGGTATCGCCTACACTAGTAAGAAGATGCCAGACTTGCGGTCCGTACTGCTGCTAGGTAACCTAATGAGGGAAGTGCCTGAGCGCCAGGGAGTTCCACTCCAGTAACCGCCTGGCCGCGATCCTCCAACCTGGTTGACAAAGGAGTCAGTGCCAGCCTTATACGCCCCACCCATGACCCAACCGGGATACCACGGTACCCTTTCATCAGTAGCGGGCGCGTCGATACGATCGCCCGTTTTTTTGTTTCCGCCGAGTCGTGACCTGTCTTGATGGGTCGGAAAAGCGACCGGTGCGAAACGTCGTTCAACGGAGGACCGGCACATGACGGAGCGAGCGAAGCGCTATTTCAAGTTCAAGAAGAACCGCTGCCCCCGAGCGGTCAAATGGCTGGACCGTGACAGCGTTTACGAGGGCAAGCTGCTTTCGATGACGAATCGGACAGTGCGTCTCTATGCCGGAGAGATGACGGAGCGGCGGCTGCACGTCGACGTCTCCTACGACTGGCTGATACCAGTGCGGTGACAGATTAGCGCAGAGGAACAACTGGCCGCTGGTAGCTGGCAGCTGATGGGGCCTTCTCCCTTCTCCCTTAACTGACCGCCCGACCGCCCGGTAGGGCGGTGGCTGTGGAGCGGGGCCCTCTCACCTCTTACTTCTCACTTCTCACTTATAGTCCCCAGCGCCTCCACCACCCAATCGATCTGTTCCGTCGTGTTGTAGAAATGCGTTGAGATGCGGATGGCGTTGTGCCCGTCTCGTGCATGCTCGTCGATTTGTAACCCCTCCCGCTCGAGAATCGCTACTGCTTCGATGGCGTCGACACCGTCCAGCTCGAAGATCGTGGAGCCCGGCGCCGATATCTCTGGTGTCGGCCCGCTCAAGATTGTGGCTGCCGGAATCGCAGCGAGTCGGCTCTTGAGGTGATCTGAGAGATAACGATCCCGCCTGGCGATTGTCTCGATCCCGATCTGCCGCATGAACGCTACCGCAGTGGCGATCGCTGCTCGCACGGGAAGATCTTCCGTTCCGGTCGGCGCGTAGTTGGGCTGCTCCGGAGTCGATACCTCGTCGAAGATCGATTGCCACCGGACGCGTGATGCGCGGCGGACGTACATGATCCCGGTTCCTATTGGGGCGAGCATCCACTTGTGGAGGCTGGCAGCGTATGCGTCGCATCCCAAATCGTCGAGATCGACGGGAAACATGCCCACCGCCTGCGCGCCGTCCACCACGGTGGCTATGCCGCGATCCCGCGCTACCTCGCACAAGGCCTTCACCGGATACAGGTGACCGCCCCGCGTCACGTGACAGAAGGCGAGAGCTTCTGTGCGTGATGTGAGCTCTCCGGTGATGAGGTCCATGACCTGCGCGGCACTCTCGAACGGGCTTGGAATGAACACTTCTTTTATATCTAGGCCGCGTGTGGCTGCCAGGTAGCGCCAGGGACGCCGGCCCGCCGGGTGCTCCTGCGACGTAATGACCACCTCGGCACCCGGCTCGAGCCTGAGGCCGGTTACCGCGAGATGCAGGGCCTCGGTGGCATTGCGGGTGAGCGAGATCTCGTCGGGGGATGCGCCGAAGAACGCGGCCAGATTGGGCATGGTCCGGTTGGCGATTATCTCGCGGAGCTCCGCCTTGGCTCGAATGGGAGCTCGAGAGTGCAGCTGGTACCCCCGGCACACAGCCTCCTGCACGACCGCGGGAGGCATGCCGAGGCTTGCATTGTTGAGGTAGGTGACACCTGGGTCGGTGCTGAATTGTGCCCGGACCGACGCCCAGGCGTTGTCCTCTGGCGTTGTCGGGACGGTCATCTCGGGCCGTCGCACGGCGGTGTTTTGTCGACATGATGCAAGCGTGCCCGCAGCAACGCCCGCCAGGCTCGTGGAAAGGAATGTTCGTCGGGTCAACATGGGGTACCTGCCACAGATGGACATTGCCACAGATTGTGCTGAAACATGCAGACAAACGCTGATTAACTCAAACGCCCGGCTGTGGATTGAGTTGGTGGTGGTGGCCCACCCTCATCCCTGACAACCGCCCGCTGACAGCCGGCGGCCGGCGGCTGTTATTCGGCCACAGATCAACGCAGATGAACGCGAGATCAACACGGTTTGTGTTTTGAGTTGTGGGAGCTGGCTCAGCGCCGTGCTAACCCCGGGCCTCTTTGGCATGGGCCACGGCCGCGCCCTTCGAGACGCCCTGCTCCGCAGGGCTCCTCAGGGACGCGGTCATACTTCACCGCTCTCACTCTTCACAACTAACAACTAACAACTAACAGCTAATAACTGGCGGGGCGGTAGCGGGGAAGGGCCCCGGTCGTTTTTTTTCATCCATGACCACTCCACCGTCGTTCACCGGCTGCCTCTTCGGCCTCGCGCTGGGCGATTCCCTCGGCGCAGCAGTCGAGTTTCTCCGCATCGATGAGATCTTCGATGAGTACGGCGACAGCGGGATCACGGAGCTTGCTGATTGGTGTGGGTTCCCAGCCGGCAGTTACACCGACGACACTCAGATGTCTTTGGCTACCGCCGACGCCTGTGTCGAAGCCGGTGACCGACTGCACACCGACGACCCCGCGGCGCTGACTCCGATCTTTCACCGCCACTACCTCGGATGGTTGGAAGCCCTCAAGGATCAACAGAACTGGAGAGCACCGGGAAGAACCTGTATCACCGCGCTGCACAGCGGAAACATTGGCACGCCGGACCACCCGTTGAACTCGAGCAAGGGGTGCGGTGGGGTCATGCGTGCGGCGCCTATCGGTCTCGTCAGTTCACCCGAGCGGGCCTTCGACCTCGGCGTGCGCTCCTCTGCTATCACTCACGGACACCCCGCCGGCTATTACCCGGCAGGAGTACAGGCCGAGTTGGTGGCGCACGTTTCGCGTGGCGTGACGCTCGAGAATGCGGTGCTTAAAGTGAGGGAGACTCTAGTGGAGCACTCTTGCACCGAGGAAACGGTCGCTGCCATCGACCACGCCGTGCATGTGGCCGGTACGGATGTCACCGACGTTGCGGGCATCCCGGAGCTGGGCGAAGGCTGGGTCGGTGAAGAAGCTTTGGCTATCGCGCTGTTCTGTGCCTTGAGGTATCCACACGACTGGAAGAGTGGCGTGATCGCAGCAGTCAACCACTCCGGCGACAGCGACTCCACGGGATCGATTTGTGGCGCAATACTCGGCGCTGCACTCGGCGTCGACGCGATCCCGAGAGGTTGGGTCGACGTGCTGGAGAATGGCGATGAGATCGGGACACTGGCCGAGAGGATGGCTGCGCTCGTCTGAGGGTTGCGGCAGATTCCCGCTGCTTCTCCCCTCTCACTTCTCCCTTCTCACTTCACTGACCGCCCAACAGCCTTTCTTCGCCGCGGATGAACGCGGGTTTTTTTTGAGTTTTGAGGTCAGCCGGCAGCCGGTAGCTGGCCGCTGGAAGCTGGCAGCGGCTGCGGCCCTCTCACCTCTCACTTCTCACCTCTCACTGCTCTTTGAAGCCATGTTGTGTTACCTTACAAGGGCCATCTGTATGCGAATGGAGGGTGCTTTATGGCGAGACCTGGACCTCAAACCCAGGCGAAGCGCAAGCGCGAGCGTGCGAAGCAGGAAAAGCG
>JBDHDY010000173.1:0-6906 GCA_039591275.1 Gemmatimonadota bacterium
CTCGGTGGCGAGGCCCTTGCCCCAGTGTTTGGGTGAGATCCCGTAGACAAGCTGCAGGTCCGGTGAGTTCGCGAAGACCCAGAAGCCACAGAATCCGATCATCGTGTCGCGGTCACGTGGATAGACGCCCCAGAGGCCGACCCGCTGGGCCTCAAACATTGCGGTGCTCTTCTCGACGATTGATGCGGCGCGCTCACGGGAGATGACCTCATTGTTCCAGATGTATCTCCGTACCAGTGGATCGGTCCACAGGCGGTGAATGTTATCCAGGTCCCGGTCCGTGAGCGGCCGCATGCGGAGGCGCGCGGTGTCGATATCCAATGAGGTCATGGAAATTGACATCGATTCGTCCACAAGTCATCCATCCCGCGAATGCATTGTCCTTCCCCCCACCACAGTGCGCACAACTTCAATCTCCTTGATGTGATCGGGATCGACATCGTGCGGATCTTCTGCCAACATCACGAAATCTGCAAGTTTGCCGGCTGTAATCGATCCCTTGACATTCTCCTCGAACGAAGCATAGGCGCCATTGATCGTCCCGATGCGGAGTGCTTCGTCCACTGTGACGCGTTGGTTGGGACCCCAAACCCGTCCCTCGAAGTCCTTCCGCGTGACCATGCTCTGAATTGCCATCAGCGGTTCGAACGGGCCCGGGGTGTAGTCAGACGCCCCGGGGACGACAATGTCGTAATCCAGGAAAGATCGGTGTGCAAACATCCAGCGGAGCTTTCCCTCTCCGTACTCGGCCCACTTGTTGCCGTGATAGTGCGCATAGGTCCAGAACGGTGTGGGAATCGATCCGCTGGCCTTGATCCGCTGTAGCAGATCCGGATTGACGAGGGTGCAGTGCTCGAGGCGGTGTCGCGGATCTGGCCGGGGCCACAGTTCCTGCACGCGCTCATATGCATTCAACACCATGTCGATGGCGACATCGCCGTTGGCGTGAATCCCGATCTGAAAACCCCGCCGGTGACCGTCTTCGACCACCTCGTGAATCTCTTCCTGCGTCATCGTTAGGATGCCATAGTCGTCGGGACGTCCCTCGTAGGGAGTGCTCATGGCCATCGTGCGACCAGAACACGATCCGTCCGCCGCGTACTTGATCCCACCGACCCTGAGCCATTCATCGCCGAAACCCGTTCGCATGCCTGTCACCTTCATGGGCTCAACGAGGTCGCCTCTTATGAACATATACATCCGGAAGCGCATCTCCCCAGCGGCGTATGCATCCTGAAGCGCGATGAGGTTGTCGATGGACACACCAGTTTGGTGAACAGAAGTGAGACCTGCAGCGGTCATGCGTTCGGAGATGTACTTCACCCCCGCCTGGCGGTCAGCTTTGGTACGCTCCTCGGACACCCCGACATCATCAAACACCCTCTGGGCTCTTTCCTCGACGAGGCCCGTCAGCTGCCCATCCTCAGCGCGCTCGAAGCGACCCCCAAACGGATCTTCGACGCTTCGGTCTACTCCCGCCATCTCCAAGGCCTTGCTGTTGTACCACGCGATGTGGCCTCCACGGTGGGATACCCGCACCGGGTGATCCGGCACGGCCTCGTCGAGGTCCCACCGGTTGATTCGCCGATAACGGCCCGTGGATTGGTCTCGAACCTTGGTGTCGTCGTATTTGAAGCCGTTGACCCAATGATTCGGTGGCGTCTCCGCTGCCCTTGCGGCAAGTCTCCGCTTGAGCTCGGCGATCGTCCGGACGTCGAGATCGACGTTGAAGAGGTCCGCCACACCTGAGGCATGACAGTGCGCATCGATGAAACCAGGCGTGACCGTCATCCCCTCAGCGTCGATCACTTGCGTGTTCCGGTCGGCCAGATTCCGGACGTCGGCGCTACTGCCCACGGCGATGAAGCGGCCGTTCTTGACGGCGAAGGCCTCAGCCCGCGGTTGCGCGTCGTCCACCGTATAGATCCGGCCATTGACGAGCACCATATCCGGGCCCGGTCCGGCTCCCTGTTGGTCCCCGGCCGGCCAATTTTCCCTGCGTGCGGGCCAGTGACCGATCCCAAAGACGGCAGCCAACGTCGCCCCGGACTCTACGAACTCACGCCGTGTGTAGTCGGTCATTGTCGACTCCTTTGACATTGCAGCAATCTTATCGCATTCTGCGGTCCGCCTTACCGCCTTACCGCCTTACCGCCGCCGAAGGGCAGCCCCACGACGCGTCTCACGGACTCGACTTCCTCTGCCGCACCGTCGGGCGCACGCGTGAACAGGCTGACGCCGATCGTGACCGCAAACCCCATGAAAAATCCCGGCAGCATTTCGTAAAGATCGTAAAAGCGTTCCTTGACGAGCACCACCCACAGCACGGCCGTGAGAAAACCCGCAATCATGCCGGCGACAGCGCCGGCTCGTGTCGTCCCTTTCCAAAAGAGAGAACAGAGCACTACGGGCGCGAACGCCGATGCCAACCCGGACCAGGCGAAGAGGATGAACCAAAAGATCATTCGCACTTCGCCTATAGCGAAGGCGAGGGCCCCAACCCCGATCACTACGGTGGTGAGCTTACCGTAGAGTGACAGGCGTCGCTCGTCCATATTCGGGCGAAAGACCTTCTGCACCACGTCTCGCACTACCGCGGACGACGCCAATATCAACAGAGAGTCCACCGTCGACATTATTGCTGCGAGCACGATGACCAGGAATATCCCTGTGAAGATGGCCGGGAACAGCTCGGCGCTCATGGTGGGCAAGATCGTCTCGTGATCCGCAAGCCCCGGGAAGAGCGACCGGCCAGCCATGCCGGCAAATACGGCCCCTGTGTCGAAGACGATAATGCAGATGACCGCTAGGAGACTTCCCCGCACAATCTCACCACGGCTGCGGGCGGAAATGAAGCGCGTGAGTAATTGCGGCGCCCCCAGGAACGCCAGCCCGATTCCCAGGAAGCTCACGGCGCTTGCCACGCCGGTTATGGACCACCCGAACTCCCCCATCGGCTTGAGGAGATCTGGGTCCGCAGAGCGCAGGTTTGCCATGAGCGGCATCCATCCTCCTGCCGCCGCTATGCCGACTATCGGGAGCACCAGCAGCCCGAGGAACATGAGCGAGCCATTGAGGAGGTCATTGTACGCTACCGCTTTGAAGCCGCCTACCGTCGTGTAATAGAGGATGACCGCGGCACCGATGAGCACGCCAACGGCATAGCTAGTCCCGAGGAAGGAGCTGAATGCCTTTCCCGACGCGGTCAGTTGTGCGGCGGTGTAGGCCATGACCATGCTGAAGATGATCACGACGCTCACCAATCGGATCACGTGTCGGGAATCCCGGAAGCGAGCCTCGAGATAGTCCGGGACTGTGATGGAATCGTAACGGTCTGTGAATTCCTTGAAGGGCAGGGCGACTAACACCCACCCGATAGTCACACCGAGCACCTCTCCCAGCACAATCCACAGAGCATGGATTCCCACCAGGTATCCCATCCCTGTGAGACCGAGGAGTAGCCAGGCGCTCTCGCCGGTGCTGTTTGAGCTGAACGCGATGACCCACGACGGCAGTTTCTTCCCAGCCACGTAGTAGCCGGCCATGCTCTTCGACTCACGGCTACTCCAGACGCCGATGGCCAAGAGAATCAGGAGGTACGCGATCAGAACGGCAACAATCGTGGCGGAGGCCATTGGACTCACCGGCCCTCATCCGGGGGTCGCATCGATCGTCGGTCGGCCGCCCTGTGATTGAAATAGAACACCAGCTCGATGGCGAGACCCAAGCCGACCGAGGCAATGAGAAGGATCCAGGCGGTCCATGGAAGGCCAGCGATCATTGTAGCCGACCGATTGCATGCCGGTGCGAAGGAGTGCTCACGAAACGATTCCCCAGTGGTCTACTGCGATCGGGTGTTGGTCCCTGTCGCCACCGGCTGGCGGCGACAGGGAGCTTGGGTCGGGCAGGGTGTTCTTCTCGTGCGTTATGAACTGGAGTCCACGCGATTGCACGCTCGGGCTATCCGATCCAATCCGTCCGCCATCTCGTCCTCGGTTACGAGCATGGACGGGCCCAGTCGAACCACATGGCCGTGCAGTCCGCCCAGTCCGGCCAGGATTCTCTCCTCTTTCGTGGCCTCCATGAACGCCTTGGCTTTCTTGGGGCTTGGCTCCTTTGTCTTCGGGTCCTCCACGAGTTCCAGAGCTTGCATGAGTCCCATGCCCCGCACCTCGCCGATCCACGGGTGCTTTGCCGCCAAGACCTCGAGTCCGTCGCGAAGCTGCTTTCCGCGGGCTGCTGACCGACTGGGGGTGTCTTCGCGGACCATGACGTCCATTGTGGTGGCCATCGCTGCCATAGAGATCGGATTTCCGCCGAACGTCGAGATGGTCTTCGCCGTCCACGCTTCGGCGATCTCGCCCCTCGTGATCGTCGCTCCTACCGGGAAGCCGTTGGCGATCGTCTTCGCCATCACCATGATGTCCGGCTCCACGTCCCAGTGCTCAATGCCGAACCACCTGTCGCCGGTTCGCCCGAACCCAGCTTGGACCTCGTCGCAGATGAAAAGTCCGCCGTATTTGCGGATGATCTCGGCCGCCTTTTGGAAGTAGCCCGGTGGTGGAACGATGTAACCGCCGACACCCTGAATCGTCTCGGCCATGAACGCCGCAGGTTTCCCGTTGGTCGTTGTTATGATGGCGTCTTCGAGATCTCGCCCAAAGGCCTCGATGCAGCTCTCGTCACACGGGGACTTGAACGGGCACCGATAGGGATATGGCGAGACGACGTGCTTGACTCCCGCCACGGTAGTCGGCAGCGGGCGCCAGGAACCGTGCGCCGTGATGTTCGTGGCCAGCACGCTCCGACCAGCGTAGGCCTGGCGGAGCGCGATGATCTCGCTTCGGCCTGTGTACTGGCACGCCAACATGACGGCTGTTTCCACGGCCTCCGTCCCACTGTTCGTGAAGAACGATTTCTTGAGCTGTCCCGGCGCCAGTTTGGCCAGCCGCTGAGCCGCCTCTATCATGTTTTCATTGAGATAGAGCGTCGAGATGTGTCCGAGCGTGCCGATCTGCGCGCGAACTCGCTCGACCACTTCAGGATGGCAATGTCCCAACCCTGTGGTGAGAATGCCGCTGAAGAAATCGAGGAACTCCCGTCCTTCGGCATCCACCACCACCATGCCCTGTCCCTCAACCAGGACGAGAGGATCTTCGTAATAGGGCGGGGCGCATGGGAAGATGAAATCCCGACGACCCGCCTTGACGTCCGCACCGCTCATGGCCACGGTCGCTGAGCTTGCTGCACTCATAGCACGTACTCCTTCCGCTCGTGCTCGTTAGTTAGTTCTGTGCCTTTTGTCTCCCCCCTACCTCCCCACCTCTCGCTTTTCAGTCCCACTTAGAAATCACTACTCGCTTGTCGGTATAGAAGTCAATCGCATCACGACCCTGTGCTTTGAGGTCACCGTAGAATGAACCCCTCGAGCCGCCAAATGGGAAGAACGCCATTGGGGCGGCGACGCCGATGTTCACCCCAATCATGCTAATGCCCGCCCGATAACGGAAGTCCCGCGCGGCGCCACCACTCGATGTGAAGATAGACGTCGCGTTACCGTAGTGGTTGCGATGAATCAGGTCGATGGCCTCGTCCAGTGTATCGGCATGATTGAGACTCGCCACGGGGCCAAAGATCTCTTCGCGCCCGATGACCGTATCCGGTTGCACATTGTCGAAAACCGTAGGACCGACCCAATTTCCCTTTGGATGCCGCTCGACGGACGCTCCACGGCCGTCCAACAGGAGTTCGGCGCCCTCGCTCACCCCCTGCTCGATGAAGCCCGCCACGCGGTTGCGGTGACGCGCCGAGATCACTGGACCCATGTCAATGTCATGCTCGAGGGCGTAACCGAGCCGGAGCGATGAAGCTTTGTCTACGATCCGCTCTCGCATTGGCTTGTAGGCGTCTTCTACGCCGACGATCACACTGCCAGCCAGGCAGCGCTGGCCGGTGGAACCGAAGATCGAAGCAATAACAGCATTCGTCACTTGGTCGTAATCGGCGTCAGGAAGCACGAGCATGTGGTTCTTTGCACCACCAAGCGCCTGCACGCGCTTCCCATGCTCCGCAGCTTTTGCGTAAATCGCCTTGGCGACTTGGCTCGAGCCTACAAACGAGATCCCGTTCACAACCGGGTGCTCGATGAGCGCCGTGACCGCGTCCTGATCGCCGTGGACGACGTTCAACACGCCCGCCGGAAGGCCGGCTTCTGAGGCGAGCTCCACCACGCGCTGATGGGTTAAGGGATCTTGCTCGCTCGGCTTCAACACAAATGTATTCCCCGTGGCTATTGCGTACGGCCAGAACCACAGCGGGATCATGATGGGGAAGTTGTACGGAGTAATGCCCGCGAACACGCCGAGCGGCTGCCGAATGGTTTCGCAATCGATGCCTTGCGCCACATCCTCCAGCGTAGACCCCATCATGAGTGTCGGGATCCCGCAGGCGTGTTCCACGTTCTCGATCCCCCGACGGATTTCGCCGCGACACTCCACCAAGACTTTGCCGTGCTCTCTCGCGAGGCTCTCGGCAAGTTCGTCCAGGTGCGTCTCGAGGAGGGCCTTCAAGCGGAACATCACCCGGGCCCGCTCGACTGGGGGAGTCTCACGCCATCCCGGAAACGCATTCCTCGCGGCGTCCACGGCCGCTCCCACGTCCTGTGGGGTGGAGAGGGGGACTCGACCCAGGAGGTCGCCCAGAGCCGGGTTCAGGACGGGAAGCGACTCTGAGCTCGAGGCCGTAACCCATTGTCCCGCAATGAAATTGGAGATCGGAGTGACGCTGGTCCCGGTCTGATGAACCGGGGAAGTTCCTGTCGTCATTTAACACCCTCCCGGGAAGACCCGAGCGGAAACGTCCTCTGTGTATGTCGGTTCATTCCGGCGGGGCTGAGTAAAGATGGTT
>JBDHDY010000174.1:0-12904 GCA_039591275.1 Gemmatimonadota bacterium
GGAGATTGAATCGCTACATCCGCCCGGCGTGCGAGTGATCCTGAACCATGATGAAAGCGAAGACATCCGCACGCAACTGACGGATCTGCGGGAGCGGGCGGTGATCGCCGCAGTCGTCATCTTCGCCGTACTGCTGCTATTTCTCCAATCATTCCGTTCCGCCGCCATCGTGTTCGCCACCATCGCCTTCTCGATACTCATCGCCCTCAACCTGATCTACTTCGGAGGTCTCACGCTGAACGTGTTGACCCTAATGGGTCTGGCAATGGGGTTCGGGTTGATCGTGGACAACGCGATCGTCGTGTTGGAGAACATTTATCGGAAGCGTCGCTCGGGTGAGGACGTGGAGCTGGCGGCCGCTCGCGGCGCGCGCGAGGTCTTACTTCCCATTTTAGCCGCAACGCTCACGACGCTCATCGTCTTCATTCCTTTCGTTTACTTACAGGGGGAGCTGCGCGTTTTCTACATCCCGCTGGCCATCGTCGTGGGGATGAGCCTGTTGGCGAGTTTGTTTGTTGCCTTCAGCTTCATCCCCGCACTCGCGGCGCGGATTCTCGGTGGGGGGCGGATTCTCGGTGGGGGCGCTCTGGTCAAAGTGCCGACGGGCGCCGATGGATCCGCAGCAGTTGCCGCACCGGAACGTCCGCCCGCCTACGTGCGGTTCTATGCGGGCCTCGTACGCACCACGACGCGGTATCGCTGGTCTACCATCATCGTTGCGGCCCTGGCGCTCTATGGGTCGTGGCACCTGTTTGACACGTACGTCAACCGCGGAGTGATCTGGGGTGGTTGGTGGGGAGGCGATACGTTCATCAGCATCAACATCAGACTTCCCCGCGGTGAGGAACTTGAGCGGACGGACGAGCTCGCGCGATACTTCGAGGCGAAACTACTCGAGACCCCCGAGGTCGAACGATTCGAGACGCGGGTCTACCCGCAGTACGGTTTCATGCGGGTCACGTTTCCGGAGGCGATCGAGGAAACGCAAATTCCCGTGGCCATCAAGGAGCAAATGGTGGCATACAGTCATTTATTCGGCGGGGCCGAAGTTCGCGTATATGGGTATGGCCCGTCGTTCTACGGGGGCGGCGGCAGTCCGCCCAACTATTCGATCAAGATCTTGGGGTACAACTACGAGCGAGTGCGCCTCATTGCCGAAGATCTCAAGCGGCGTCTCGAGCGCTTCTCACGCGTGCGGGACGTGGACGTCAACGCCGGTGGCCGCTGGTGGCAGGGCGAGAAGGCGAGCGAGATTGTGCTGCGTCCGGATCGCGAGCGACTGGCTATGCATGATCTCACCATGCGCGACGTGGTCTACCAGGTCCGGGCGGCAGTAGGCGGGCGGACCAATCAGGGGAACATCCGCATTGGCGGCGAGGAGGTTGGGTTTGAACTGAAGATGGAAGGATACCGCGATCTGGATGTGCTAGATCTTGCCGAAACCCTCATCCAATCGGACGACGCGCGCGTCCGCTTGGCAGACGTTGCCGTGATCGAGCAGCGTGACGTGCTGAATGTGATCTTACGGGAGGACCAGCAGTACCAGCGAACTGTGCGGTACGAGTTCCGTGGGCCCCGCCGCCTTGGGGACAGGATACGTGACGCCGTTATCGAGAGCACAGCGATCCCAGACGGGTACCGCATCGAGGGTCAGCAGGAATGGAGTTGGTCGGACGATGAGCAAAAGCAGATCTACATGGTGCTCGCAGTCTCACTGGTGCTCGTCTTCATGGTGACGGCTGCGCTGTTCGAATCAGTGCGGCAACCCATCGTTGTGCTGCTTACTGTCCCCATGGCCTTGATTGGTGTGTTTCTCATTTTCTTCTACACGGATGCGAGTTTCACTCGAGAGGCTTACATCGGCGTCATCATGATGGGTGGGATCGTTGTGAATAATGCGATCCTGTTGGTGGACCACATCAATCGACTCAGACGCCGGGACGGCTTTGCGCTCATGGAAGCAGTGATTCGCGGAACGCTCGAGCGCGTACGACCCATTCTCATGACGAGCGCGACCACCATTCTGGGCCTGCTGCCGCTCGTGCTCTTCAGCGATTTTGCGGACGCCAACATCTGGAACGCGCTCGGTTACGCGTTGATCGGGGGCCTGCTGAGTTCGACCTTGTTTGTGCTCACGGTAACGCCGGCGCTCTACGTGATGTTTGAGAAACGCCCAACCCCTCTCCTCTCCGCCCCTGGCGGACCCGCACCGCCCAGCCGCCCAACCCCGGCGGTCCCCTAACCCGTCCCGTCCCCACACCGGCGGACAGGCGGACCGTCCACCACCACTCCCCGCTCCAGACGGACAAATCTGGGATCTGCATTCTGCCTTCTGCAATCTGCACCCTGCATTCTCCACTCACTTCTTCCGGAGACACCAGGTTGTCATACAGCGCCGATTCTCCACGTTTACCGTCTTGATAGGCTCGAGCGGTGTGCCGTTCAACTCGTCGGTCAGTGTTCGCAGTATTGTCTCGTCAACCAGGAAACGATCGGTCCCGTCGGGTAGGTGGTAGCGCCCGCCGCCAAGGTGCCGCACCTCGTTCTCAATGCCGATCGTTGAGGCCAAGCGGCAGAAGAACATGCCCTCAGTTGCGAGTACTCGCCACATTTCTTTCACCATACGGCGGAAGTGTGCGTCGTCGTCGGCGAAATGAAGCACCGCACTGCTGATGACCATGTCGAAACTTGCATCGTCAAATGACAGACGATCGATGGTTTCCCTGCGAAAGTTCTCTGCGGGTAGACCGGGCGCGAGCTTCGCCGCTAGCTCGCGGAGGTGTTGCACGGAGGCCTCCGAGCTATCGACGGCAAACACATCATAGCCGGCACGTAGCAAATAAATGATGTTACGGCCGTCGCCTGCCCCGGCGTCGAGAATACGCATACCGGGGGCCACGCGGCCCTTGAGGAGCTGATCGAATAAGTAGACGTCGATGTTGCCGAAGAATTGCCGGAGATCGGTGGGTGGGAGTGGGCTGGGATTCGTCTGTTCTGAGGTCACGGAATCGGCTGGGCTCCTTTCGGTATAAAAGATAGCGGTGTTTTGAAACGGCAGCCCCGCTGCCCTCCCGTCCGCCCAATGGCAGCCCACCGCCTCCACTACGCCACACCACGGCAGCCCACCGCAACCACCGGCCCACCCCACCCGACGGCAGGGGACGGCAGATACGGCAGAGAGTTACCTACCGTCCGAGCGGAGCAAGGCAAAGAGTCCGGCGTTCACCTTCCGCCGAAGCTCCATCACGGTCTGGACGGTGCTGCTGTCGAGCCGGTAGAGTCCGGTGAGCTTGGCCACCATCGAGTCGACTTCGGCTAAGCTGCCAAGTGCGATATCGAAGAACCGTCGCATCTCCCGCCTCCCGAGTTTTGCATTTCCTTCCGCAATGTTATTGAGCACCGACCAAGCGGCACGCCGCAGTTGCGGCGTTACCACGAATTGCTCGCGGGGCGGCAATGCCTCGGTGAGGCAGTAGACCTCATCGACGAGCCGAGCGGCCAGTTGCCAGACTGGAAGTCGACGATCGGTATCCATGCAGTGAACAGTGCGTGTCTGACTGGCAAAGCGCATAACCCAACGGATGCCCAAAGCGTCAATTGTTTGCGACACGCTCTAGCTCTGCCGTTCTGCTGTTCTGTCCCGGCCGTCGGGTGGAGTAGGGGAGGTGCTGGGCTGCCGTGGGGGGGGGAGAGGGGCGGTGGGGGCCGCACTGCCGTTCTGCCGTTGGGTGGAGTGGGGGAGGTGGTGGGCTGCCGTGAGGCGGTGGGATGGGGTAAGGCCCTCTGCCCCCTCTGCCCCTCCTGTAACGTCCCCCGTCGGGCCTTCTGATGGTATTCTAAGTCATTGAATGACAATAAGTTGTGCCCGCGACCTCCGTTGTATTTTCCCCAGTCATTTGGGTATATTGAATGGTCGGTGTAGCAGGGCCCCAGGGCCCTTTTTTTGGGTTACTCCAGCAGGATAGTCAATGACGGCTCCCAACCAGCGCGAGCGCATCCTTCCCCGACTCATCGAAACCGAAATGCAGGAATCGTTCATCGACTACTCGATGAGCGTCATTGTGTCTCGGGCACTCCCCGACGTTCGGGACGGTCTGAAGCCCGTGCATCGCCGCATTCTGTACGCGATGAACGAGCTCGGGCTCGTCCCAGGGCGCGCGCACAAGAAATCCGCAACGGTGGTGGGCGACGTACTCGGCAAGTATCACCCCCACGGTGACACGGCCGTGTATGATGCCCTCGTTCGCATGGTGCAGGAGTTTTCCCTACGCTACCCGCTTATCGACGGGCAGGGCAATTTCGGCTCCATCGACGGTGACAACGCGGCAGCCTACCGATATACGGAAGCTCGGCTGACGGCGCTCGCAGTCCAGATGCTGGCAGACATAGACAAGAACACGGTCGACTTCGCGCCCAACTTCGACGATCGCCTCGAGGAGCCATCCGTGCTGCCCTCGCGGCTTCCCAACCTCCTCGTGAACGGTTCGTCGGGCATCGCCGTCGGTATGGCCACCAACGTTCCTCCCCACAATCTCGGCGAGGTCGCGGAAGGCATCCGGTATTTGATCGATCATCCGGACTGTGACCTCAAGGAGCTACGACAAATACTCACGGGCCCCGACTTTCCGACCGGCGGGTACATCTACGGCAGCGGTGGCATCAAGCAATGCTACGAGACCGGCCGCGGCCGCATCTTGGTGCGGGCGCGTGCGGTGGTCGAAGGCAAACCCAACGCCGGCAGAGCGCAAATCGTCGTGACCGAGATACCGTTTCAGGTCAACAAGACGCGCCTCATTGAGCAGATCGCCGATGTGGTGCGAACCAAGAAGGTCACGGATATCAGCGATCTGCGTGACGAGTCTGACCGCGATGGAATGAGGATCGTGATCGAGCTTCGGCGCGGGGCGATGCCCGCCGTTGTGCTGAATCAGCTCTTCAAGCACACCCAGATGCAGGTGACTTTCGGCGCCATCATGTTGGCGCTCGATGGTGGCGTGCCCCGGGTGATGGATCTCAAGACGCTGCTACAGCACTTCATTGATCACCGTCACGAGGTGGTCACCCGCCGTACACAGTTCGATCTCGACAACGCGAAGGCCCGCGAGCACATCCTCGAGGGATTGAAGGTCGCCGTCGACAACATCGACGAGGTGATCGAGATCATTAGGAAATCGAAGGATGCACCGGCAGCGGACGCGGCGTTGCGCGAGCGGTTCGAGTTCACCGAGAAACAAAGTGAAGCCATCCTGAACATGCGCCTCGCCAGGCTGACAGCGCTCGAGATCGATAAGCTCGAAGCCGAGCTCTTGGAGGTGCGCAAGCTAATCAAGAAACTGACAGGCATTCTCGGGTCGAAGCCGAAGCGGATGAAAATCCTCAAAGACGATATGACGGAACTCGTGGACAAGTTCGGCGACGACCGTCGCACCGAGATCATCGCCGATCAGGAGGAGTTCACCGTGGAGGATCTGATCGCTGAAGAGGACATGGTGATCACGATCTCCCACACCGGCTACATCAAACGCATCCCGGTTTCGACCTACCGCCGGCAGCGCCGAGGTGGGCGGGGCTTGAATGGAATGGGTACGAAGGACGATGACTGGGTCGAACATCTGTTCGTTGCATCGACCCACGACTACGTGCTCATCTTCACTCAGACCGGGCAGATGTACTGGCTCAAAGTATATGACATCCCGCAGGGCGGGAGGGCTTCCCGGGGGCGCCCCATCGTGAACCTGGTGGGGATCAAAGCTGACGAGCGAGTGACTGCGTTTGCAGCGGTGCGCGAATTCAGTGATACGAAGTACCTCATATTCGCCACCTCCAACGGTACCGTCAAGCGAACGGTGCTCTCCGCATACGGCAACCCGCGAGCGAACGGCATCAAGGCCATCAACATCGAGAAGGGTGACGAGCTGATCGACGTTCACGTCACGGATGGTTCCAATGACTTGATCCTGGCTAGCAGACACGGCATGAGTATCCGATTCCACGAGAACGACGTGCGCGAGATGGGGCGTGCCACCTCGGGCGTACGCGGGATTCAGCTCGAAGGTGAGGATCGCGTTATCGGCATGGTCGTGGTGCGGAGAGAGGCCACCCTCCTCGTCGTCAGCGAGAAAGGGATGGGCAAACGCTCAAGAATCAGCGACTACCGGGTGCAGAAACGCGGTGGCAAGGGCATAATCACGCTCAAGCGCACGCCTAAGACTGGTGACATCGTCGCTTTGAAGGAAGTGATCCCTGAGGACGAACTCATGATGATCACGCGCCACGGTGTCATCATCCGCCTACCGGTGGATGGCATCCGAATCAGCGGGCGCAACACCCAGGGCGTCAAAGTCATGAACCTCGACAGCGGTGACACGGTCGTCGACGTCACACGGGTGGTCAATGAAAGCCAAAGTCCAGAGGAGTCCGCAACGGTCGTCTCCGAGGGCCAGGCCCAACGCGAGCTGGACGTGTAGCTTTGCCGTGGCCCGAGGCCGCGTGGCGCCTCGCGAGGGTCGGCTTGCGAGGCCACACCCCATAACCTAGCTTCGGCACTCTTGAATACCTCAGCGAACGAATCGACGGTCGCCCGAAAGGTCTCCATCGCTGACATCCGAGAGGCCCATTCGGGAATGAAGGGCGTGGCGCTGCGCACCCCCCTCGTGGAAGTGCGCCAACTCACCGAAACGGCCGGTGTTCCCGTCCATCTTAAGCTGGAAAGCAGGCAGCCCACCGGCGCCTTCAAGCTTCGAGGAGCCTGGACGGCCATACGGCGGCTTCCTCCCGATGTACGTGGCCGCGGGGTCATCACGTATTCCAGTGGCAATCACGGCCAGGCCGTCGCCTTTGCGGCCCAGAAGGTGGGCATCCGCGCCGTCATCGTGATGCCGGAGACGGCCCCCCCCGCCAAGGTCGACGGGGTGAAGAAGTGGTCGGGTGAGGTCGTATTCGCAGGAACGACATCTGAGGATCGTTATTCGAAAGCGTTGGAGATCGTTGAGCGAGAGGGTCTTGCGGTGATTCCGCCGTTCGACCACCCGGATGTCATCGCCGGACAGGGCACGGTCGGACTGGAGATCGTGGAAGACCTCCCGGAAGTGACGGAGGTCGTAGTGCCAGTCGGAGGGGGTGGGCTGGCAGCGGGTGTCTCAACGGCGATGAAGGCACTCCAACCCGATGCGCAGGTGACGGCGGTCGAGCCCGAGCATGCAGCGGCATATGCAGCCGCGGTGGGCTCTGGTCACCCGGTACGCCTCGATAGTACCGCCAGCGTCGCCGATGGGCTGTTGCCGCTCTCGGTTGGCACGCTGACCTTCTCTCATTTGCGCGGCATAGCGCGTTCGGTGACGGTGAGCGACACCATTGCATCGCTCGCTCCGGTGTCATGACTATCGAAGCCCTGGTTGAGGCCCCCAAAGTCCTCATCGCGGACGACGACGAGGCCTTGCTTCATACCCTATCGTGGATTCTCAAGGACAAGGGGTACGATGTAGTCTCTGTGGCCACTGGGGAAGGCCTGTTAGCACGCCTGGACAATGAAAAGCCGGACCTCCTGTTATTGGACATCATGATGCCGAAGGTGGATGGCCTTCAGCTGTTGGAGCAGATCAAGGGTGACGAACACTGGCGAGACCTGCCTGTGCTCATGATCTCTTCGATGCCCCCCGAAGATGGAACGGTTCGTTCACTTGGTCTGGGCGCCGCTGATTTCATCTCCAAACCATTCCGTGTGCGGGAGTTCCTGGCGAGAGTGGATTCTCGCCTGCGCCAGGCTCGTGAACTTCAGGAGATTCGGCGAGAGGCGAGGACTCGAGCGGAGCTGATGGACATCCTTCACGAGGTGACGGACTCCATCAATCCGGATGAGATCTACCACATTCTCACGCGACGTGTGGCTCGGGCCCTGAACTTGTCCAAGTGCTCCATGGTGGCGGCCCGTCCTGGTGAGCCAACGGGCTTGGTTGTGACGGCTGCGGAAAACCCGATGCTCCGCAACCTGGAGATTCGACTTTCCGGCTATCCCGAGATCCGCCAAGCGCTCGAAACCCAGCAGTGCGTGCTTGTGAGCGACGTGAGCACCGACCCGCTCTATGAAGGAGTGCGGGAGCAGTGGGAGCAAAACGACCTCGAGGTCACTACTCGGTCCGTGATCGCCAAGCCCTACTTCCTCCGCGGTGAGCTGGCGGGTGTGTTCTTCTTGAGGGCGACGAAGGACGACCCACCGCTCGATGAGCAAGACGCCACGTTTGCCGAATCCATCATCAATGCAGCCGTGAGTGCTATCGAGCGGGCGTATGATCTGGAAGCAGCCGAGTCGGATAAGGAACGGTTCAGGTTCCTGGCAAACACGGATCCGCTCACAGGTTGCCATAACCGACGCGCGCTGTTGGATGAGCTAGACCGGGAACTCAACCGGGCGCGCCGATATCATCTCCAGCTGACGATCCTCATGGTGGACCTGGACCGATTCAAGGAAGTCAATGATACACGAGGCCATCTCGTGGGTGACGCGGTGCTGCGCAAGATAGGAGATCTTCTGCGTCGTGAGGCGCGGACGGTGGACATCATCTCCCGCTACGGTGGGGAAGAGTTCACCGTTGTGCTCCCGGACACGGGAGTTGAAGGCGGTGTGTCTTTCGCCGAACGTATTCGCTCCCGGGCTGAGCACTTCGACTTTGCGGATGCGGGAGATCCTCTACGGGTGACGGTTTCGGTAGGGGTGGCTACTTTCTCAGGAGGTCGGGAGGATACGGCGGAGACCATGATTGCAAAGGCCGATGGGGCGCTCTATCGGGCCAAGGCGGACGGCAGAAACCTGGTGCGACAATGAGCAAACGTCGCTGCCTGCGCTGCCAAACCGTCTACAGTGGGGACGCACGGTTCTGCCCTCGGGACGGGAGTCCGCTCGTCGACGTTGCAGGTGGGACGACGAAGAGTGCTCCTGCTGCGCCCAGGGAGAGGACCATTGAGCGCGGTGTAGTCAAACCACAGGCCTCCGCTCCGCGACCGGACCGGGCAGGGACGCTCACGGATGAGGTACTCGACTCTCGCTACGAGATCCTGCGCAAGCTCGGCGAAGGTGGAATGTCATATGTGTACGAAGCGAGGCAGGCAGGGAGTGGCGAGACAATCGCCGTCAAAGTCCTGAGTCCCAAGCTCAGCGCCGACAAGACCGCCGTGGAGCGGCTGCGGCGTGAAGCCGGTCTGGCGATGCGGCTCGATCACCCCAACGTATGCCCCATTCTTCGCCTCGGCGAAACGGAGGATGGTCTGATCTACCTCGTCATGCCATTCCTGCGAGGTGAGCTGCTTTCCGACCGGGAGACCAAAGTAGGACCGATGCCGATCGATGTCGGCGTCGACCTCCTAATCCAGATGTGTGAAGGCCTTCATCACGCTCACGGCTTCCATATCGTGCATCGCGATCTCAAGCCCGAGAACGTGATGTTGGAGCCGAACAAAGACGGCAGCGAACGAGCGGTCATCATGGACTTCGGTCTGGCCAAAGACAAACGCACGTTGCCGGGGATGCAGAAGCTCACGGCCACTGGCGTCATTCTGGGAACGCCGGAGTTCATGAGTCCGGAGCAGGTTAGAGGGAAGCCGCTCGACGCCAGGAGCGACGTTTACTCACTCGGGATCCTGGCATTCGAGATGCTTACCGGCAAGCTTCCCTTTGAGGGGCGCAATCCGCAGGAGATGATGATTGCCCGTCTCCGCGGCAGCCCTATGCCCCTCGAGCAATACCGTCCCGACTTGCCCCCCAAGTTGATCAAGGTACTGACAAGGGCAATGGAAACCGCCCCTGAAAAGCGCTTCGAAACCGCACAGGAGTTCGGTGAGGCCGTCGCCCAGGCGGTAAAGGGCGGCCTGCTGGACAGGTTCAAGAAACGCCCCCAATAACCTAAGGAGACAACTCGTGAACGGGTTTGTCATTCGCCGCGGTGTCTTGATCGCCTCGGGCGTAGTCTTGCTGTCGCTCGCGTACCCGCTTTCAGCCGGACTGGCGCAGCAAGTGCCGATCCCAGGGGCGAGTCCTCAGGGCGTGTCGCCGGATCCCGAGATGCCGCGACCGATCGATGCGTTCGACACGGTGTTCCTGGAAGAAATGACGTGGCTCGAGGTGCGCGACGCCATGCGTGCAGGCAAGACCACCGTCATCGTTCCAACCGGCGGCATCGAGCAAAACGGTCCGTATCTCGCGCTGGGCAAGCATAACTACATTCTGCGTGCGACCAGCGAGGCAATCGCACGGAAACTGGGAAACGCGCTCGTTGCGCCCATCGTGCCGTTCGTTCCGGAGGGAGACATCGATCCTCCCAGTGGACACATGCGCTATCCGGGAACGATCAGCCTTCGACCTGCAACGTTCAAACTTCTGTTGGTCGAAATCGCTGCGAGCCTCCGGGCCCACGGATTCGAGCACGTAATCCTGATCGGGGATAGTGGCGGTAATCAAGACGGTATGGCGGAAGTGGCGGCGCAACTGTCTGCGGAATGGGCCGGAGGGAGCACCAGCATCCACTACGTCCCGGAGTATTACGACAACCCTCGCTGGCGGCGCTGGCTGCGGGATCGAGGCATCCACGAAGTGGACGAGGGCTTCCATGATGACATGCGACACACGTCGATCATGCTGACGGTCGATCCCAAGACGGTACGGATGGAACAGCGGCTCGCCAAGGGTAAATTCTCCATCAACGGCGTGAACCTGGAACCGGCGGAACAGACCGTTGCCGTGGCGCGCGAATTGGTTGATTATCAAGCGAGCGTGACCGTCGAGGCCATCGAGAAGGCCATCGGTAGATAACCGGCGCGAACAACAGCGCCAGGCGACCCCCGGTCGATCTGCCTTGCGAGGAACAACCGTGAAGGACGCCGATCCCGTTCCGATCGCATTGGCCTTCATTGCAGCAATCAACGCCCACGACCTCGATGCCCTGGTCACCTTGATGACCCCGGATCACTTGTTTGTGGACGCCGGAGGACAAACGGTGCGCGGCTCCACCGCCATGCGAGATGGATGGACATCGTACTTCCAGTGGTTTCCCGACTATCACATAGGCGTTCGAGAACTCCTGACCTTTCGCGAAGTCGTGGGGGTGTTTGGAACTGCCAGCGGCACATACGCGCCGGACGGTAACATGTCGACGGAGAATAGCTGGGAGATTCCAGCCGCCTGGGAAGCGAGAGTGAGAAACGGGCGCGTGTGCGAATGGCGCGTGTATGCCGATAATGCACCAGTAAGTGAGATTATGGCCAAGACGGAGTTCACTCGTGGAGCGTGACTCAGTACACGATCACAGAACTGCACTGTGATCCACTAGTAGAGCGTATAAGAGCGTATCTGAGGTTGTGGCACGCCGTGCAAAAGCGACCTCCGAGCCGTCGCACCGTAGTTGCCTGTCGCACAGTCCACCGGAGTCTCACCATGCGTAGCACATTCTGCGCCCGACCTCTTGCGAGCATCTTCCTTGTCACGATCTCCACTCCGTTTTGGTCGAGTTCGCTGATTGCCCAGAGTGGTTCGTTCACAGTGGAGGAGACCACGATCGCCGGAATCCACGAAGCGATGATGACAGGCCGGATCACCGCTCGTGCGTTGGTCGAACGGTACCTCGAACGCATTGAGGCCTACGACAAGCAGGGCCCGGCGCTCAATGCAATCATCGTGAGCAATCCCAATGCGCTCGCCCGCGCCGATGAGTTGGATGCTGAATTGGCACGCACCGGCTTGACCGGTCCGCTCCATGGTATCCCAATCATCGTCAAGGACAATTACGACACCCATGATCTGCCCACCACCGCAGGATCCCTTTCCCTGAAGGGATCCGTTCCGCCCGACGATGCGTTTCAGGTGCGAAAGCTGCGGGAGGCGGGCGCAATTGTGCTGGCTAAATCCAACATGGCGGAGTTCGCGTTCTCACCTTACGAAACCGTCGGCTCCGCACTTCCGGGTTACACGCGGAATCCTTACGCGCTCAACCGCGTAACGGCTGGGTCGAGCGGAGGTACCGCGGCCGCGGTCGCGGCCAACTTCGGCACTGTAGGCCTCGGGACGGACACGGGCAATTCGATCCGTGGGCCTTCTTCCCACACGAGTCTCGTTGGGATCAGGTCGACAATGGGTCTGACGAGTCGGGACGGGATCGTGCCGCTTTACCTGGACAAGGACATTGGCGGCCCCATGGCGCGAACCGTAGCGGACGCCGTCGCCGTTTTCGATATCATCGCTGGTTATGATATGGCCGATCCAGTGACAGAGGAGAGCCGTCTCCGGAAGGCGGAGCGATATGCGGATTACCTCCTCGAGGCTGGTCTACGTGGCGCCCGCATCGGCGTGTTGCGGCAGTTCTCGAACACCGAGACGGCCGATCCAATGGTGGTGCAGCGCTTTGAAGAGGCACTCGCGGTGATGCGTCAGCAGGGAGCCACAATCGTTGATTCGGTTGTGATAGACGTTCCGGAGGGCACGATGTGGTGTCGGCGCTTCAAGGCTGACATCAATGCGTACCTAGCGAGCCTCGGCCCCGACGCACCAGTGCTACGCTTCTTCCAGGACATCGAGACGACACCCGAAGACAACGAGGATTGTCGTGAAGCGCTCACCAACACCGTGGAGTTGAGAAACGCCGTGCGAGAAGTGCTGTCGGCAAATCGGCTCGATGCCTTGGTCTACCCCTCGTGGAGCAATCCTCCCCGTCTGATCGGCGATCTCAATACGCCCCATGGCAACAATAGTCCTCACCTCTCCCCACCGACCGGATTTCCTGCGGTAACCGTGCCCATGGGATTCGTTGCGGATGGCTTGCCCGTTGGCCTGCAGTTTCTTGGCGATGCGTGGTCGGAGGCCACGTTGATCAAGTTGGCATACTCGTTCGAGCAAAGCACCACGCACAGACGGCCACCGGCC
>JBDHDY010000175.1:0-7004 GCA_039591275.1 Gemmatimonadota bacterium
TGGATGCCCAGGTGTTGACCCCAACACCGGGAGACGACCGGTACCGCGTGGTCCTAGGCCCCTACCCGTCGCGGCCAGAGGCCGATGAGGTGGGACGCACGCTGGGCCAAGCCTATTTTATCTTCTCACGCGACACGACCGCGATACTGCCATGACCGTACGGAGGATCTCCCGGAGCGACCTCCGACAGCCCGATGCGGCGCTCTTCGCCGACCATACCGTGGTGCTCATGACACCTGTCACCGCTGACGCCACGTGGGCGGCGGAATGTGCGTGGGAGTTGGCGCGCGCGGCAGCCGTGGACGAGCGGAACGTGGCGTTGATCGACCTGTCGCTCGAGCACCCGCTGCTGGATCCGCATCCGCCATCCGAGGGGATCGTCGACGCTTTCCTTTACGGGGCGTCGCTCAACCACGTGGCGCAAGCGCAGGATGTCGCTGGGCTGTATTTCGTCAGCGCGGGATCGTATGCCGCCAATCCCACGGAGGTATGGGAAAGCCCGCGCTGGAGTCGCCTGGCGATGGGGTTTGCCCAAGAAGGCGCTTTACTACTGGCCTTGGTTCCGCCCTCGGCCCTGTCACGATGCACCCTGAATCCCGATGCGTTGGTCGTGCTCGCCCCCAGGGGATACAACCACGAGGACGAACCCGAACCAGGTATCGCGCATCAGCTCGCCACCGGCGTGCCTACAATGACCGTGGTGTGGGATCCGGAAATCGCTCCCCCCGGAGCGCAAGCGGCCCCTGAGTTCAGGCCGGTGGCGGTTGAGGAGTTGCCAACGCCATCGAAGGATTCCCCGGTCGTGCAGGAGCCCGAGCCGGCCTTGAGCGGTGCCCCATCAATCCCAGCCGTACGGGATCGCGGCCTCAAGACGGGGACCAGGCGACTGCTGCTGGCCGCACCACCGATCGCGGTGATCGTGGTCGGGGTGAGTTTCTGGCTCACGGCCGGAAAGGACGCCGGCCAGGACGCGAACATCGCGCCCAGACCGGTCATAGCCGCATCGGCACCGGTGGTCGACGAGGCCGACCGCGATCGCGGTGACACACTCTTCTACTCAGTTCAAGTGGCAGCCTTCAATGCCGCCCAGCGAGCCATCGCCTACGCTGTCGAGCTCGAGCGGGACGATCTGGCAGCTGCCGTGACACCGGTGCGCATCGGAAATCAGGGGATCTGGTTCCGCGTGATATTGGGTCTGTTTCCGCACGCCACAGCCGCCGACTCTGTGTTGCAGGTGCTGTGGCAACGAGGGGTGGTTGAGCGGCGACAGGGCAATATTCTGCGCACCCCCCAAGCACTGGACCTCGGTTCGCGCCCAACAGTCGCAGAGGCGCGTAGCGAGGTTTCAGGGCTTCGTGCTAGGGGTATCCCGGCGTACATTGTGAGGGCGCCCACCGGCTCTGCGCAGATCCTCGTCGGCGCCTTTGAAGCGCCTGAGCAAGCGGCCGTTGCCGAATCACTCCTCGTCCAGGCCGGCATTACGGCAAACCTCGTCACTCGGCTGGGAACCGTGCCATGAGATTGACCCGGCTCCACCTGTCGGGCTTCAAGTCCTTCGCTGACGGCGTCGAACTCCCGTTCGATGACGGCATCACGGCAATCGTCGGACCCAACGGGTGCGGCAAGTCCAATATCTCAGATGCAGTCCGCTGGGTTCTTGGCGAACAGCGAACGCGCTTGCTGCGCAGTGCGAAGATGGACGAGATCATCTTTCACGGGTCTGCCAAGCGACGGCATGTCAACATCGCCGAGGTATCACTCCACATCGACAACGCCGAAGGCAAGCTCCCGATCTCATACAGCGAGGTCGTGATTACGCGCCGTCTCTCGCGAAGTGGCCAGAGCGACTACTTGCTCAATCAGACGCCCGTGCGCTTGAAGGACATCCAGGATCTGCTGCGGGGCACCGGTCTCGGGGAATTTGCGGGGGTCGTGATTGAAGCACAGATGATCGAGCGCCTATTGTCCGATCGGACCGAGGAGCGGCGTGCGTTGTTCGAAGAGGCGGCGGGGATCAGCCTGTTCCGAGACCGCCAGCTGACAACCGAGCGACGGCTGGAGAAGACCAGGGAGGATTTGCAGCGACTCGACGATGTCATTGGCGAGATTCACACCCAGGTCCGCAGCCTGGCCCGTCAGCGCGGCAAGGCGGACCGCTATCAGAAGTTCAGCGAGGAGCGCTTCGCGGTCGTAATGACCCTGAGCCGCCGCGATCTGGCTCTATTTGAGGAGCGCGAGAGTAGGCTTCGCACCGGCTGGGAGGACCTCACGATCAAGCTTCCCGCAGCTCGCGGCGAACTCGAGGCCACCGAGCGGCAGAGGGAGAATCGCGTGCAGGAGCGCGCAACGACCGAGGCTCAGCGAACCGAGGTAGAACGCCGGCTGGCTGATCGCCGCATCGAAGTGGAAAAGTTGGAGGGCGATCTCAATCTCGCGGGCGAGCGGTTGAAAAACTTGGCAGCACGGAAAGGGCGTGCGCGCGAAGAACGGGATCAAGCGGCTGCCCGAGCAGAACAGGCTGAACGGGAACGCGATGCGGCCGCCGAAGAGCGGAAAGCGGCCGTGGCCGCGCGGCAATCGGTGCAAACCGAGCTGGACCTCCGAGCGGCCGGCGAGACTGAGGCCAAAGAAAACCTAGCCCGACAGCGAGATAGCGTTCGCGAGCTGGAGAACGACCTTCAGCTGCAGGCCGAAAGTCAACGGGCTCTAGCGGGCGAGCGGACAGCGGTGGAGCGCGAGATCGAGGACTTAGGGTCGCAGCGCTCGGAAGTGGCGCAGCGGGTTGCTGCCGCGGAGCGCGCCCTCAGCGACTCGCGGCAGAGACGGGAAGCAGCACAGTATGGGCTGGACGCTCGAGAGGAAGCGCATAGGGAAGCCGCTGGTGAACTCGACCGCTCACGCCACAATGTCCTGGCTGCCAGAGAGCGGGAAGCGGCCATACTGGCGGAGCTACGCTCCGCCGAAGAATCCCATGCGCGCTTCAGCGCGCGGCGGGAAGCCCTGGAGAACCTGGAGCGCGAACGGGCCGGTGTGGCGCCGGCAGTCAAGAAGCTTTTGGAATCCAAGGCCGAGATTGGGTCGGATGCGGTCCTTGGCCCCCTGAGCGATTTCCTGCGGCCGTCCCACGAAGGGGCCCGCCTCGCTGAGTTGATCCTAGCAGAGTGGCTTCATGCCGTGCTCGTCAAAGACCGGGAGGCGGTGGAGGCTGTGCGGCGCTGGCACGGTCAGGTGAAACCGGGCCCCCTCCTCCTGCTGCCGCTCACTCCGGGCCCGGCGACCACCGTCAAGGATGCAACTGGTAACCTGAGCCTAGAGGTCGACGAGCCGGCCGGCCCATGGGCCAGGGCGCTGCTCGCGGGTCACGAGCCACTCGACCAACCTGGGGCAGCCATCCTGAGGTCAAACGGCGCAGTCTTCCTGCCCGGAGAGGAGGAACGTGGCGGACCGTTGAGCCGACGGGCCGAACTGCAGGCCCTGTCCGAGAAGTTGGCCGGGGCGGAGCGGCAGGTGGAGCAACTCAGGAAGGACGCAGCGGATGCGGGCACGGCCCACGAAGCCGCCGAGCGAACCCTTGCCACGGCGAGCCAGACTGCTGAAAGCACCCGCGAGGCCTTCCAGACGAGCAAAGGGGCGCTTGACGATACAGTTCGCGAGACGCAGCGGGCCGAGCGGGATCACGCGGAAGCTGCCGACGCCCTCGCACGGATCAGCGAACGCCTCGAGGAGCGGACGGCCCGTCAACGAGCTGTGGATGTCGAGCTCGGCGCGGTGGAGGGGCGTCGTGGGCGCGTGGAGAGTGAACTCGGGAACGAGCGGGAGATGCTTGCCAGTTTGGAGGCCGAGCAGGAGACCGCCCGCGAACGGCGGGTCCACTGGCAGGTGGAAGAGGCTCAGGTCTCGGCGAGAGAGGTCACGGCGCGGGAGCGGGAAGAGCGAGCCGAGACAGCCTTGGGCGGCGCCCGCGGGGAGATGTCCCGTCTCGACCGGGAGTTGGCCGACATCGAAGCGTCTACCAGGGAATTTGCCGAGCAGCAGTCACAGTGGAGCGACACTCTTGCCGAGCGCCGGGTGGAGGTGTCGGAGCTCGAGGCCGCAGCTGGTGATGCGGAGCGTCGCCTCAGCCAAGCCGCGGAAGCTTTGACGGGATGCGAGACCGAACTGGAGGCCCAGCGCGCGAGGGTGCAACAACTCGGCGAAGAACTCCACCAGTTGGAACTCGATCTAGCTGAAATCGACGGGAAGCGGAATGCCCTCGTCGAACGCATCGAGGCCGAGTGGCACAAGTCGCTCGAGGAACTCCTGGAGTTGGCACCTGAAGTGGAGGGAGAGAGAGACGACCTCGAGCTGGAAGCACAGCGTCTCGGCGATGCGATCGAGGCCATGGGACCGGTCAATCCACTTGCGGCCCAAGAGTATGATGAGGACAAGAAGCGGCTCGATTTTCTCCAAGAGCAACGGGCGGATCTTGCCGAGGCTCGTGAGTCACTCGAACAAGCTCTCCGGGAAATACGCGAAACTGCGCGGGAGATGTTCGAGGAAACTTTCGGGGCCGTTCGGGAAAACTTCCAGAAAGTGTTCCACACGCTCTTCGACGGCGGAGAGTGCGATCTGATAATGTTTGACGGAAGCGATCCGCTGGAGAGTGACATCGAGATACGCGCGGCTCCAAGGGGAAAGCGCACCCAGCGCATTCATTTGCTTTCGTCCGGCGAGAGGGCGCTAGTAGCGATCTCTTTGCTGTTTTCCATTTACCTCGCCAAACCAAGTCCCTTCTGCCTCCTCGATGAGGTCGATGCACCTCTCGACGACGCCAACGTGCAGCGCTTTGTCCGCTTGCTGGAAGAGTTCAAAGAAGACACCCAGTTCATCGTGATCACGCACAATCCGCGGACCATGCAGACTGCGGATGATGTTTACGGAGTCACGATGCAGGATCCCGGAGTGTCGACCATCGTCGGAGTGCGGTTGGGCGAGCACGAAGCTGCGTAGACGTGCGCCGGGCTGCCTTCTCCGCATTCTTGACTCTCTTCCTCTCCAAGAGAGAACGGCTCGGCACAGCAAGGAGATGTCTCCACCGTAACGTTCCTCTTCCAAGACTTCCCGAGCCCATCTCCCAACCGGTAGACGCATTCTTCGAGCGCATCGATTCCCCGGACCCGGGGGGATAGCATGGAACTAGTCGTCCTCGGATCCGGAACAGTGGCCCCCTCACCCACTCGCACTTCGCCCGCCTACTGGCTCTCGGCCGGAACGGTTCAGTTGCTCCTCGATTGCGGCGCTGGCACCCTGCACCGGGCAAGCTCCTTTGCGATTCCCTGGCCTGAGGTGACCCACATAGCTGTGAGTCACTTTCACCCCGACCACTGGGGAGAGCTGCCGGCATTTCTGTTCGCCTTACGTTGGGGCACCGAGCCGCCACGGACCTCCCCCTTGCAGCTCATCGGCCCGGTTGGCATGAAGTCGAGACTGGCGTTGTTGGCGGGAGCCTTCGGCGACGAGATCCTCAACCCGGATTATCCCCTCGAAATCCACGAAATCGGTCCGGGCGGAAGCCACGCCATGGACCACCGGATTGTGCTCGAGGCCTTCAAAACGCCGCACACCGCATCGAGCCTCGCGTTTGCCGTGGGCGACGGGGAGCGTCGATTGGTGTATACGGGAGATACGGGGCCCAGTGAGGCTCTGGCGGCCTGGGCATCGGGATGCGACCTGCTCCTAGCGGAGTGCTCGCTCCCCGAAGACAGGGCGATCGACATACATTTGACGCCTGGGCAGGCGGGAGAGCTCGCACGGAAGGCCTCTGCGGGACGTCTGGTCCTGACACACTTCTACCCGCCCCTTGAGGGGACGAATCCGGCAGAAGTGGCTGCCCGAGAGTTCGGAGGTGAGGTCGCCGAGGCCAGGGACGGAGATCGTTTTGCCGTATAGGAGTGAGGGCCGATGCTCGTCGTGATGCAGCAGGGCGCGACTGAGGGCCAGCTCCGGCGCGTTGTGCAGACAATCAGGGAACTGGGGTTTGAGCCGCACCCCATAGTGGGCAGGCGGCGCACCGCAGTCGGGATTGTTGGAAATGAGGCGCAGATCGATGCGGGCCGGTTGAGTGCACTGGACGGTGTGCGTGACATCATTCATGTCACACAGCCCTACCGGCAGGTATCGCGAGAGTGGAAGCCGGACGACACCGTGATCACGTTCCCCGGCGGCCTGACTATCGGCGCCCCTGACATCGTGGTGATTGCCGGGCCGTGCGCCGTGGAGTCCAAAACGCAGATTCTGGACGTGGCCCACGCGGTCCGGGAGGCCGGCGCGTCCGTGCTCCGAGGCGGCGCCTTCAAGCCTCGGTCATCCCCGTATTCGTTTCAGGGCATCGGCCTCGCGGGGCTTGAGCTGCTCGCCCTAGCGCGCGAGGAGACGGGACTTCTCATCGTCACTGAAGCCATCGATCCCGATGGGGTCGAGATTGTGCAGCAGTACGCCGACATCATCCAGATCGGCGCACGCAGTATGCAGAATTACTCGCTGCTCAAACAGGCCGGGCGCGCCGCGAAGCCGGTCCTCCTCAAGCGGGGCATCGCGGCCACCGTCACGGAGCTGTTGCTCTCGGCCGAATACATCGCGGCAGAGGGAAATGAGCAGATCGTACTCTGCGAAAGGGGCATTCGAGGGTTTGACTCGGGAACGCGCAACGTGCTGGACTTGGCCTCGATCCCGGTCATCCAGAAGGTGTCACACCTGCCCGTGATAGCAGATCCGAGTCATGGGACTGGGGCTCGGGATCTGGTGGCGGGACTGGGGCTCGGGATCTGGTGGCCCCCATGGCGCGAGCGGCGATCGCCGCGGGAGCCGACGGGATCATGGTGGAAGTCCACCCGGCACCCGAGGAAGCCCTATCCGATGGCGCCCAGAGCCTGTACCCGAAGCAGTTCGCCGAGTTGGTGCGGCAGGTGCGACAGATCGCCGAAGCCGTCGGGCGGCGAATCGCCGATCCCTTGCAGGCTCCCGTC
>JBDHDY010000176.1:0-14025 GCA_039591275.1 Gemmatimonadota bacterium
GGTCTCGCGCATCGAACGGCGCGAGGGAGTGGAGAGCACCAGTCATTCACACTGCCTGCACACCGGCGTCAATCTGCTGCACAACCAGCGCCATTCGCTGCAACAGAGTTGGTCCCGTCTCTGCCGCCGTGGTATTGGTGCATGGTCGGCGCAACATTTCGTTCGGCGGATCTGCCCTCCCTCGTAGGAGCGCGCGCCGAAGGATCGCACCCGGGGAGTCCGCAATGAGCGAACCGCATCTCGACACGTTTCACCTCATGTGTCGGAGTCTCGACTACCGGGAATCTCTCGAGGCTCTGCTAGAGGAGTTCCGTCACGGAACATGGACGCCAGCACAATCATCGCGAGCGAGCTGAGTCCCGTGGACAGTGACACCTGCAGGAGCTTGATCGATCGGGACCGGTGTCTCTACCTTCAGGATCACGGCTACGACGTGCTCTACCGCGAAGAGCTGATCTTCGCTCACCGAAAGCGCTGATGGCCAGCATGGTCCGAAGGCCCAGTGTGCGAGTTGTCCTACTCACAGTGGGAGTTGGCGCGGGAGTGCTGCCGTTAGTGCTTCACTTCCTCATTGCATCGCACGCGGGCGTATCCTTCGTGCTGCTCGGCAACATCGCCGTGGTCAGTCTCGTCGCTGCAGGTGTCGTGATCCACTGCCACCGATTGCCGCAGAAAGTGGCCACGTTGACGCCGTGGCTCGCGTGCGGAGCGTTGATGGGCGCCGGTCTCATCGCTTCCCTGCGGATCGGCCCGTATGTCTTGATCGCGGCCATGTCATTCGGGCTCGTCGGCGCGGTGCGCGGCGTTTGGGGAGTACGGGGCGCGCTCACCCGCTTTGGCAGCATCCTGGCTGCAGCGGTTGTGAACTTCGTGTGTCTATGGCCGTTTACGTTTGGCCTGCACCGGCCCAGCGCACCTGCGCCGTACTTGGGCTTGGATCTGCGTGTCCACACGCTTCTGGCGGACATCCCGCTGCACGACGTGTGGGTCGCTACCGGGGACGAGACGGTCGCGTTGGCCGCAGCCGTTACCGCCTACATGCTCGCGGCCCGCGTACTGGGGTTGGCAAGTGAGGAGTGCTTCGACACTTTGTCCCCGGTGCGTCAACGACTCACGGAGGCCGACCGCGCCCGGTCGATCTACCAGCTGGGGGAGCATGGGTTCGTCTACTACTTCGAGCGCGAAGCGCTGCTCGAGATACAGACGTGCCCTGCCCGAGCCTATTATGCGTTCGCGCTCGCGCCGGGGGAGTTCGGATACACGCTATTTTGGGGGGTCTACGCGGACAGCGTCAGCTGGGTCACACCCTACTATATGAGCTTAATCGATCCTGTACGACGACTCGTCGTCTTCCCTTCCTTTCTCGAGCGTATCGAAAAGCGGTGGCGCGCCTACTGGCGAGCTGACCATGAGCCCTCCGACACCTCGATTTCGGCCGACTCCGGCTCCACGGCTGACGCTGGGGGAGAGCGGGCATGGTAGCATTCTGGAGCACTGTGCCGCTTCGCCTAAGACGGCTGATTCAGCTGGTGCTTGCGGGCACCGTCCTCAGCGTCGCGGCAGCAGCCTGGCTGTACATCATCGGCAGCGCGGAGGGAGAGGGGCGCCCAATCCTCCCCACGCTCGCCTTTGTTCTCCCATTTTGGTACCTCTGGGCGTTGTACACTCCGCTCGTGGTTTGGCTGTCGAAGAGCTATCCCATCGAGCGCGGCCGAGTGATCTCTCGGTCGGCGGTGCATTGCGGGATTGCCGTCGTGATGTCCTTCGTCCATACTGGGACCCGGGTCGGACTCCAGCCCGCCCTTCGCGAACTCCCTCCATCAGACCCACTCTCGCACTGGGATCTCCTGTCGTCGCTGGCAACGCTGGAACTTCCGGTCCACCTGTTCATCTATTGGGCCATCCTGGGGGGAACGCTCCTCCTCCAGTACTATCGACGCCTGCGGGAGCAGGAATTCGCCGCGACGCGACTCAGCGCGCAGCTGGCCGATGCCAGGATGCAGGCGCTGCGGATGCAGCTCAATCCGCATTTCTTGTTCAACGCGTTGAACAGCATCGCAATGTTGGTCCGGAATGCCGAACGAGAAGCGGCTGTGGATACGCTTGAGGCACTGAGTGACCTGTTGCGGTACGTGCTGGACGACTCCACCCATCCGGAAGTATCGCTGAGATGTGAACTTCAGTTCATCGAGCGCTATTTGGCAATGGAGAAGATCCGCTTTCAGAACCGACTCGAGGTGCGGACCGAAGTCGAACCTGACGCTCTCGACACCCTAGTCCCCAATCTCGTGCTACAGCCGATCGTCGAGAATGCGATCAGACACAGCGTCGAGAACAGGGCGAGCCCAACGACGGTCACTGTCAGCGCCCGTACAGACGGACAGGCGTTGCGGCTGCGGATCTCCGACGACGGCCCCGGCTTCCGCGGCACGGCAGGGGCAGGCGGCAGTCCCGGAGTAGGAATCAGCAACACGCGCAGGAGGCTGGCCCAGCTCTACGGCGACGGAGCGTCACTCGACATCGAGGATGCATCGCCCAGCGGCACCGTCGTGACGATCACCCTGCCACTCCACACCGTACCGCTTGCTGAGAGAGAAGAGCAATGAGCGATCCGATCCGCGTTCTCATCGTGGACGACGAGCCGCTGGCGCGGGAGGGACTCAAGAAACTCTGTGAGAGGGATCCCGACATCGAGGTCGTTGGGGAGTGCGCCGATGGCCGTGCGGCGGTGGCGGCGATCGAGCAGATCGAGCCCGATCTCTTGCTCCTCGACATTCAGATGCCGAGCATGGATGGTTTTGAAGTGCTCAGGGAGGTTGGGCCGGATCGCATGCCGCGGGTCATCTTCGTCACTGCATACGATCAGTTCGCGCTGCGCGCCTTTGAAGTTCACGCCCTGGACTACCTGCTCAAGCCGTTCGGTGATAAGCGCTTCTTCGACGCGATGGCCAGAGCGAAGCAGGCGATGCACCAGGTAGGACAGAGCGACCTCCGTGCTCGGCTCCTCGGCTTGCTCGAGGCGGTCGGATTCGAAGAACGATCGGTTGGGCAGCCTCCACACGCGGGGATGGATGCTGGCACAGCGACACGCTCGTTCGTACCTCGAATCGCAGTGAAAGAGAGAGGGCGCGTCGTGTTCGTCAGAACAGACGAGATCGATTGGATTGAGGCTGCGGACTACTGCGCCAAGCTCCACGTGCGCGAGAGAGTGTACGTCATCCGCGAATCGATGAAATCCCTGGCGCTGCGACTGGATCCTGCGCACTTTTTTGCAGTGAGTCGATCGGCAATCGTGAACTTAGATCAGGTCCGCGAAATCCAGTCGTTCGCTCGCGGTTCACACATCGTGATCCTGAGCGACGGAACGCGGGTGACGTTGTCCCGTACGCGACGAGAGGTGCTAGAGCGGCAGCTGGGCCAAGCCTTATGACTACTTCAGGCCTCCATTCGAGACTCAGAAGCACCACGCCGATCACGTACCGCGCCGTGTTCATTCCGACTCCCCAACGCCTTGCGGCGAGCGGACTTGACGCCTGACCAGGTCTCCGCATGTGTGGCAGGCTGGGGCACAGCATCAGTGACGCTGCAGCTGTGCCATACTCCGAAGCGTGACCTCAAGCGGCATCAACATGGCCGTACCCGTTCACCAACGCCGGACCGCACCTACGTCGAGTACCCGCCCCCTCCACAAACGAACGGTTTGACTATGTCGCGTCGATGTAGCGGTGGTTACAGATATCGTGACCCTGTATCAGCGTCTTAGTGCGCTCCATTTTGAAATTGGGATTGAACGCCGGCGGCCAGAAGTAGTCCATGTTACACACGGCGGCATGTCCGATCTCGCCGCCGAGGCCGGCATTCCGCATGACCTCGGCAAAGACACACTCCGTGACCTCCAGACCGAAGACGTTCTCGGTGTCTTCCACCACCTCGTGCGTCAAGGTGTCTGCGAAGTTCGGCGGCCGGAACACTTGTACGAATGTCTGAAAACTCGTGTCGGGGGAGTTCTGCGCCTGTCGCGCGCCAACCTGCCTGCCGATGCCCTCAGACATCAGGTTGAGCAGACGGACCAGTTCCGGCTCGTCGAGTTCGCTCCTGAGTACCTGAACGAGCTGAATCAGGCCTCTGTACGTCATTCGAACACGCTGTCGTGACGACAAGGAGATGTCTTGCGGCACGTCGAACTTCTGCTGACCCTGCTGTGTTGGAGTCTGAGCTAACCCAGCCAATCCAGGAAACCTGCCAAGGCCCAAACAAGCGGCCGCACAGGCAGGAACGGTGCGAGTGAGCAGCCCTCTGCGATCAATGGTGTTGCAGCGACTACCGCAGCTGTTCGTTGGCATATTGTCCTCTCAGTTCAAACCGTGATTGTGGCGATACAATACCTACGACACTCCTTCCAGCAGCGCCGCCAACGTGAGATTGTCATCAGGCGGCCCGGACACTGCGTTCTCCTCTAACGGCCGCAAGCGCAAACGTCACAGGAAGCACCCCGATGCCAAGGGGGAGGAATCGCGCGCCGGGAACCACAACCTGGGGCGCAATCACACCGACAAGTGAGATCACCAGCCACGGCCCGAGTCCCACCACAGCACCCATCAGAAGCAGGTTCAGGCCACTGGCCGCTCGGCCCCGGGAGTCTGCCTTGACGTAGCTGTGTATCAGCGCAATCAGCGAAGTGCCGAAGTAGGCCACCACGAACAGTCCAAACACCGCTCGAAAGAAGACGTTGACTGCACTCGTCGCAGGGGGCTGTGCCAGCATGAGCCACACTGCGAGGAACGCCACCACAGCCGCAGGACCGTAAACAGCCCAGGTCATCTTGTGTCGTTCGAGTGTCCGCTTTGTCTTCGGGAAGACGAGTAGGAAATGAGTGAGGACTGCGAAGCCCACAATGATCAGCAGGAGCATGACAACCCCGACGGCGGTGCGTAGAGTCGCCGAGGCGAAGTACGGACCGGCCGTGAACCCGACTGAGAATGCAATCCCGAGCACGGACAACAGCATGGTCCTCTTGCTCGGCACCGTGAGAAATGCCCAAACGCCGCACACCAAGAACAAGAAACCGATGAGGACTGCACCGTACCTCACCAGTGCGTTGCTCATTGGCAACGCCGCATACGAGAGATTGAAACTCATAGCCCGCCCATCCCGTTCGACCTCGAACGTGCGCACTTCATTAACCACTGGTCGCCCTCGCAGAGCATTAGCCCTTGAGTCCTCAACGGCGATACCGCCGATGCTGCGTATGTAGTCTCCGGATTCGAGCCCTGCCGCGTCCGCCGGACTGCCGTCGGTTACCTGGGTGATCGTGTTGTTGCCGTCGGTGACATAGCCAGTATAGGTCTGGTTGCGTATGTCCAGGGCGCCCAACACTCCCCAAACCAGCAACACGCCAGCTACGACTAGCAGGACCTTCCTGTAACGGGAACCCCCCAGAATCTCCATTGGATATCTCCTCAGCTAATCCGAGTTGGACGAACAATGCGTTTGACTTGGCGAACCGGGCGTTTTGTCCGCCGATGTTTAGTCTTGTTCACTCTCTGTTCGCTTTGCTGAGCATTTCCGCCTCCGAATCAGGCACGGACCCAAGAGCCAGCCGCTGCAGGATCACTGATCGAAGTCGCGGGAACAACTCAATTGCAGCGAATCGCCCAGATCTTGCAGCCGCTCCCCGACGTCAAGCAGCCGGCGTTGCAGGTCTTTCGTGGAAACGGAGTCTGAGGCGGTCGCCGACGGGCCAGTGCGCCCGTCGTTCCACGGTCGCAACCCAAATGTTCCCTGCGGCATTGGGATCACTCCCTGCAAGACGCTTGGACCTACGATAGGTGGCGCTCAAATTGCGATGCCGGCATCGGGTGATTTCTGGGCCGGTGGCGTTGATCCTTGGTGCGGCCGGGTCGTCGGGTTACCGGCGACTGCACGGCCGCGCGGGAAGGAGCGTCATTCCTGAGCCAGAGAAGTTGGAGGGTGCCATGGCATTCATCGATACCGTTCGATTCCGGATGCTCCCACGCGGCCTGACCACTGAACGCGTTGTGTTGTTCCTCATTGTCTGTTTCGGTGGTTGCGCGCTTGCCGCAGCGACCCAGGATCGGTCAGCCGCCCCGGACGGGTCCAGGATGATTCTCGTCCCCGGGGGCTCGTTTGCGATGGGGGACGTGTTTGGGGAAGGAAAAGACAACGAGCAGCCTGTGCACCAGGTGACGGTCGCCCCGTTCTACCTGGCGGATGCTGAGGTCAGCGTGGGCCAATTCCGGCGCTTCGTCGGGGAAACGGGGTACCGTACGTCTGCCGAAGGTCCGTTGAACCGCGCCGCACAGGACAGCCTCATTCGCGTCGGAATGAACGCAGAGCTGCCACCAGAGCTGCGCACAGCCGCCTACGATGAAGCGCTCGGCTTCAGCGGTTGTGGTTGGTGGGATCCGGACCGCCGTAGCTTTGACTTTGACGAGCATCTCTACTGGGCCAACCTCCGATTTGAGCAGACGGATGGGCACCCAGCCGTGTGTCTGTCGTGGGAGGATGCAGCCTCCTACGCGAACTGGGTCAGCCGGCTGGAGGGTTTCCCGCCCGCCTACGATGTCTTGAACGGGACGCTGCTCGACGCCGAAGGCAATGCTACGACGGACATCACCATGGTGACGGGGTACCGCCTGCCGACTGAGGCTGAGTGGGAATATGCAGCGCGCGAGGGCGGGCGAGTCGTGCGGTTTGGCAACGGCACGGATGTCGCCAGAGGGGGAGATGCTGTGTTCGATGCCGGCGTTGGGGACTACGCCTATCTGGACCGGGGACCGCAGCGGCGGGGGACCTCGCAGATCCGAAGCCACTCGCCCAACGCGTTGGGTCTGTTCGACATGGCGGGGAATGCATGGGAATGGGTGAGCGACTTCCTCGCACCCTATCCCCAGGACTCCCAGGTCAATCCGTACCAGCCCGTCGGTAGGGGTAGAGCCGTGCGCGGTGGACGCTGGGGGGGAGACGCGTTCGAGTTGCGTATTGCGAAGCGGTTTCAGTGGCAGGCCAACAACCGCTGCGATGCCAGCGGCTTCAGGCTAGCGAGGAGCTGGCGCTGAGAAGGCAAATGGAAGGAATCACAAGATGCCCAACGCGAGTATGAAACTCCCGCCGTTCCTCCTGCTTTGCGTACCAGCCTGCAGACCATTTGCCGGAGCCTAGGCGCGCAGGAAGCCGCCGTTGTGGATTCCCTGGCCTTAGCCGGGCAATACACGCAGTGGCTCTATTACGGGGAGGCTGACAGCCTGGTCGCGCACAGCACGCTGGGGGCTCGTCAGTCTCCGCGGACGCCGACCGACAAAGCACGGCGGGGATTGGACGGTTGGTCGCGGGGGTGTACGCCGTCGCGGGCGTCATGCAGGTGGCGGGGGGGTACCTGGCCGACCGCTATCCGCTCAAAACGGTGTACCTGACGACCATACTCGTGCAGGTACCTGCCATCTGGCTCGCCGCGTCGCTTTCGGGCGTGCCGTTGGTGCTGATCGCGACGTTCATGGTGATGTCCGGTGCCGCCCAACTTCCCGCCGAGAACATGTTGCTTGCGCGCTATACGCCGGCGCGGCGGCACGGGTTGCGATTGTCAGTGGTCGAACGGGAGGATTCTACTGGGTGTACGCCGCTCTCACTGGCGTCGCGTTGTTGGCTTTCGCCGCCGCCGCCTTCCTGCCAAGTACCGATCGACGCACCGTATCACTGGCCGGTTTCGCCTAGCGGCTCACACGTTCTTACCTGCAAGTAGGGACATCGGCGACCGTCCTGAGAGATCCACCCGCACCAGTTTCGTGCGCTGCGCCGACCGCTCGCTCAAACTGGTGAATCTAGAGGCACCGCTTCATTCTCGGTGGATGCCGGGAGCGACTTGGGCTCAGGCGAGGTCAATCTGCAATCGCAATTCGCTAATCTGCAATCGCTAATCTCTCAGCCGTGATCCATTCCCCCTGCGGCTGAACTCAGTTGGCCGGCTCAAGCCGCACAATGGGAGTTGGCTCTCCCTGGCGGTGGTCGATGGCCAGGTAGATATAACCATCCGGTCCCTGGCGGACGTCCCGGATGCGGCCCATCCCATGGACCAGAGTCTCTTCTATCTCGACTCGCTGGACCAGAGTCTCTTCTATCTCGACTCGCTGCCCGTCCATGGTGAGGCGTGCTAGCTGCTGGCCGACCATGCCTCCGACGAACAGGTCCCCCCGCCATTCCGGAAAGCGGTCACCCGTGTAGATCAGTAACCCGGAGATCCCGATCGACGGCACCCAAAAGTGAACGGGCGTCTCCATCCCTTCCCGATGTGTTCCCTCGTGGATCGCGGCACCACTCCCGTAGTTGACGCCGTACCCAATCACCGGCCAGCCGTAGTTCACACCGGGGCGTATGAGGTTGAGCTCGTCTCCCCCCTGCGGCCCGTGCTCGTTGGCCCATATGTCTCCCGTTTCAGGGTGAATGGCGAGGCCTTGGACATTGCGGTGTCCGTAACTCCAGATCTCCGGGAGTGCGCCGCGTTGGTCGACGAATGGATTGTCGGCCGGCACGCGGCCGTCGTCGTGGAGTCTGATGATGCTACCGTGGTGGTTCGAGAGGTTCTGGGCGGGGTGAGCCTCCAGGTCACCGCGGGCCGGAGCCTGACGGTCTCCCAGAGTGATGAAGAGGAAGTTGTTCCTGTCGAACGCGAGCCGCGAACCGTAGTGCCCACGACCTTGGGTTACTGCCTCGAATATCTCCTCGACACCCGACAGCCGATCGTTCTCGAAGTGACCGCGCACCACCGCCGTGGTTGCGTGCGTGCCGGTGGGATTCGGCTTCGAGAAGCTCAGGTAGATCAGGCGGTTGGAGGTAAAATCCGGATGGGTGGCGACGTCCAGCAGCCCGCCCTGTCCCTGCGCGAAGACCTCGGGTACCCCGGGTACGGGATCCGGGAGGAGCATTCCGTTGCGGATGATGCGGAGTCGGCCCGGTCGCTCAGTGACCAGCATGTCGCCCCCGGGGAGAAACGCAATGGACCAGGGGCGCTCGAATCCTTCCGCTACCGTGACGATGCGGTAGTCATGGTAGGCGGACCGGTGGACCGGCGACTGGCCGGCAACAGGGGTTGCAGCGGACAGCAAGAGCCCTGCGGCCGTAAGTGCCAACGAAGTCCGGGTCATCTCTTTCTCCTCTGTGCCGAATCAAGGTCAGTGCCCTGCCGGGCGAAAAGGGGTTGCAGCGAGCGCAGTAAGTTAGTGGCGATTGCAATCGACGCAACTGGACGCTTGCGGTCAGATAATTCGATACACCCCTCTGCATGGCTCTGTGCCTTTCTGTGAGATCTGTGGCCCAAATCGTCCGCCGGGCATTTCAAGATTGGCGCTTTCGCTGATCTGCAATCCGAAATCCCTCCCTCCTCGCGGTTTTCCGCGGGACTGATATCTTAAGCCGCTATGACCAACATGGAGGATCGCTCTACCCGCACTCGCCCAAACCTCGGCCCTGTCATTACTTGTGTTCCTGGCAGCCTGCCACTCCTCGTGCTCATTCTCACGGAGTAAGCCCGTATGCCCAAAGCAACTCAGCTAAACCTCAACATGAAAAACGAGATTGGAGCGTTGGCTGGTCTGTGCCGTGACTTGGCCCACGCCGGCGTCAACCTCCTGGCCCTCTGCACGAGCGAGGAGCCGAAAGAGTTGGTCCGCCTCCTCGTTACTAATCGGGAGCTCGCGGAGAATGCGTTGTCCAAGGAGGGATACTCGTTTGCGGCCGAAGAAGTGATCTTCGTAGAGCTCAAAAACCGTCCGGGGGCACTTGCCAAAGCAGTGGAGAAGTTGGCCAAGGCCTCTATTAACGTTCGCTATGCATATGCAACGGCATACGCCAAAGCGCAAACGACTGGAGTGGTGGTTGCCGTTGAGGGTGGGGATCTGGAGCGCGCCTCGCGGTTGCTCGGCTGACGATCGTTGCCCGCGTATTATGGCCACAGATCACGCAGAAACAGGCAGATGAACGCGGGGTTGCACGTTACACCCTGTGCCACTTGTGTGACGTGCGACCTCGTCGACAGTTCTGGAAACTTCTTGGGAGCCCAGGTCAGGAGGGCTGTTGGACCGCGACGGGCTCGGGCACTAACTCTTCGGCACCCTCTTCTTTGTCCATCTTCTCCATTGTGAACCCTGTGAACCCGTACAGCAGGGAGACCAATGGGTTGGCCAAGTTCATGAAGGCATACGGAAGGTAGAGGAGCGGATTGACGCCTAGTGTAGCCCACATGAACGCACCACAGGTGTTCCAGGGAATGAGTGGCGACGTAAGTGTTCCCGAGTCCTCCAGGGCTCGTGATAGGTTCTTTGGGTGGAGTCCTTGCTCGTCGTAGGCGTTCTTGTACATCCGTCCAATGCAGCTGAAGACCGTGGTGGCCACCAATGAGCCCGTTCCCTTCACCATCTTCAGTAGGCTATGTGCAATCACTTGCAGCATTTTCGTGCTTTCCATAATGCCGCCGAAGCAGAGAGCGCACATGATGAGAGCCACGGTCTCCATCATGCTGAGGAGCCCTCCTCGGGACAGCAGCTCGTCCACCGATTCTATGCCCGTTTGAGACACATACCCTGCATGGGCCACGTCGACGACCTGAGCCAGAGTGCTCGATTGGAATAGCATAGCAAAGACCCCGCCGAGAGCTGCACCACCCAACAGAGCAGGGAGTGGCGGGATTTTCCTGACGACCATGACGATGACCAGAGCGGGTGGAACGAGGAGCCACGGGTTGATGACGAACGCCGTGCTCATGGTAGTGAGCATAGCCTCGATGTTCTGCGCTTCGAGTGATCCTCCGGTAAATTTGAGGCCGATGAGGGCAAAGAGAATTAGTGCGAGCACGAAACCGGGAACCGTGGTGTACACCATGTGGCGTATGTGGGTGAACACGTCGGTCCCGGCCATCGCGGGAGCCAGATTGGTTGTATCCGAGAGGGGAGACATTTTATCGCCGAAATACGCACCCGAGATGATGGCTCCGGCCACCATGGGAAGTGGGATACTCAGTGCACTCCCCACTCCTATGAGGGCCACACCCACCGTTCCGGCGGTCGACCACGACGATCCCGTGCCAAGCGATACGATTGAGCAGATGATCATCGTCGCGACGAGGAAGATCCCTGGAGAGAGAACTTTCAGTCCGTAATAGACCATGGTCGGCACCACGCCCCCCAGAATCCACGTACCGATCATGATCCCCACGACCATCAGGATCAGGATGGCGCCCATGGCAAGGTTTATCCCGTGCGCCATCCCATGCTGGATCTCCTCCCAGGGGCGTTTGTAGACCACAGCCACCCCCCCGGCGACTGCAGCCGCGCCGATGAGGGGTATGTGGGGGGACAGGTCGTAGACACTGATGACCAGGGCCAAGGCGCCGATTAGGAAGAGGACTGGGATCAGGGCGACGCCGAGGGGGATCTCCTTGCGGTCCTCGCTCATGCGGGATGTCTCCACTGAGAATTTCGGGCCGATCGACAAAGGTAACTGGGGTGGGGGGATGATAACTGAAGCATCGTCAATTAGGTACGCCCCTGAGGGCTGGGTGTTCCGAGATCCTCGAGGCGGAGATTGCAGATTGCAGATTGCAGATTGAGTCGGCCGCCATGGCGAGCCCTGGTAGGTGCCTGGTCCCTATATCAAATCTGCAATCTGCAATCTGACATCTGAAATCTCTTGCCCCGCACGCTCTCCCGATTATCTATCAGCCCGATATCTTACACGGTCATGACTAGCCAGTTTGACGCTTCGAACGAAAAGCTCGACGCCATCGTCGTTGGTGCAGGTCAGGCCGGCCTCGGCGTAGGTTATTACCTCAAGCGTGACGGGCGACGCTTTGTCGTGTTGGAGCGGGGAAGGGTGGGGGAGACGTGGCGCTCGCAGCGCTGGGACTCGCGTTTGCGCTGAATACGCCGAATTGGGCGAACGTGCTCCCGGGGAGCATGTACGATGGCCCCGAGCCCGATGGTTTTTGGCTCCGCGACGACCTGGTGAGGTCCTTTGAGCAGTACAGCACGAAGTTTGACCTTCCTGTCCGGACCGGTGTGACGGTCACGGCGGTCGAGGCGTCTGCGAACGGGGATGGCTTCGCTGTGCATACGGACGATCCCGATCAGGAAGTGATCGAAGCACGTACCGTCGTGATCGCTGCTGGCATCATGCAGACGCCCAACGTCCCTGCGCTCAACACAAAGATTCCGGATTCCATTGCACAATTGCATACGGCCGACTACCGGTCTCCTAGTGCGCTGCCGCCGGGTGCCGTGGTAGTCGTGGGCGGAGGACAGTCGGGATGCCAGATCGTCGAGGATCTCCTGCCGTCTGGGCGCAATGTGTATCTGTGCACTAGCAAGGTTGCACGACTACCTCGGCGATACCGCGGTCGCGAAATCTTGGAATGGTGGGTCGAAATGGGATTTCTCGACGTGACGGTGGACGAGCTCGAAGATCCGTCCATTCGCTTTGCGACTCAGCCCCAAACCTCTGGCTTGGGTCGTCACGGTCACACGGTGAGTCTGCAACAGCTCGAGCGCGACGGTGCCACGCTGTTGGGCCGGCTGGTCGACGTTGAGGATGGCGTGCTGATCACCGATGATCGGCTGTCCGAATACATCAGCTTTGCCGATGAGAAATCGGCCAAATTCAAGCAAGACATCGACACCTATCTTGCGCGAGCCGGAATAGAGCCTCCGCCGCTCGAACACGACCCCGCCGATGTTCCGGCCCCGCCGGACGCGGGTAGCGGCGCGCCGACCCGGCTCGATCTCAGGGAGGCGGATGTCGGTGCAATCGTGTGGTGCACTGGCTTCACGGCGGATTACAGCTGGATCCGGGTTCCAGTGCTCGATGACCGTGGAAGACCTCTACACGAACGGGGTGTAGCCCCCGTACCGGGTGTTTACTTCCTTGGATTTCCCTGGCTGCAAAGCCGCAAGTCCGGGATCGTCTACGGCATCGAGGAGGATGCACAGTACGTTGCCTCCGCGATCACCCGACGCCTGGAAGGCAGCAGGGCCTGACGGGGAGAAGTGACGCTCAAGAACCCGGAACAGGCCTGCGGCCGCGTTCAACGGACCGCAAAGCAATAAAACAAGCCGTTGCCACCGGTACCCTGCAAGTTTTCCTGGCTGCAGCCCCGCGAGCCGTGAGCAGAGTTCCATGACGTCGGGTTCTGCCCGCCACCTGTGCGGTCATGATGCCCGACCTGGGCACTGCCCTCACCGCTATTTGTCCAGTTGCCGCAGTTCGTGTAATCATCACCCGTGAAGGCCGTTCCGTCGAGCTGCGATCCCGTCAGGATGTCGTGCATGTTGGGTTGGTCCCCCCGGCCGTTTACCGCCTCCCCCGGCCGTTTACCGCCTCCCCCGTTTCTGTAACCGAGTTTTCCTTCGACAACTTATTGTTGTCGCTGTGGAGATCGGCGACGCTCTCCGCTACCATCACACCGTTTGCGTTGTACCACGGGCCGCCTCCGATGCGGTCCCGCGCGTTAACGGCCGGGCCTGCGTCAGATTCGATGGCGCTGAGATAGGCCCGCCACATGAGATCCCCCGCACCGGCCGACTCGGCCAGCACCTGGCAGTGCTGGTCCGCTCCAGCCAGCCCCCCGAGATCCGCACCGTTACCCGGGCCCGCGCTCGTAAGGAAGAAGCTCATGGGTTGCTCCTGCGCGAGCACTGACTGGATACCCAGGAGCAGTAGTCCAGCGAGAACCGTCAATACCTTGGTCATATCGAGCTCCTTGAAACGAACGTAGCATTTGCCGATCTGGAAGTTGGCTGCGGTTACGGCGGCGAGCCAACTCCCCAGTGGCAAACAAACGAGTCCCTCGATCAGAGCCGTAGAAACTCGGCGAAGTATTCCTCGACCGTCACGCGGCGCTGTGTCAGCCCGTCGTCGAATGCCGACTGGCAGAACGCATCCACCGCATCACGGTTCTTCTCGAGCCCATGTGCGTGGTAATCCTGACCCATCAGAAGCTCGGTCTCCTCGACCTCGCCAATC
>JBDHDY010000177.1:0-10156 GCA_039591275.1 Gemmatimonadota bacterium
CAACGCCCTGACCCTCGACCGGGGCATGGTCGGGGCATCCTCCCTCGCCCGATTTGAGCAGACGGGAACCAGGGTGATGTTGGTTCTCGAGAATCCGACATTCCGCTCGACGGGAGGTCAGAACGCGGCCCTCGGAAGATCGGTGGAAGAATCGTTCCCGGTCTCCACCATCGGGGCTTTCGAGGTGTTGGCCGAAGGACCTGGGCGCATACTGGTCGACGCGACGAACTTCTTTCTTCGCGACGCCATGGACGTCCGACGCAGGCTACGGCAGCAAGATCAGGGGGCGTTTGAACTCGACCGCGCCTCGAGCGCCATGTTCTTACCGCGCACCAAGGCGTTCCCGCACAATACGGAGGTGGAGGCGTCCCTCACGTTCACGAGTGACAACCCTGGCCCAGAAGTTCGCAGACATTCCCCTGACGGCCGCATGATTACCCTGCGACAGCACCATTCGTTCGTGAGGCTCCCGGACGACGGATACCGGCCGCGCCGGTTCGATCCCCGCATCGGGATATACCCCCATTCGTTCTACGACTACTCCCGAGGTTTTGCCGAGGGCTATGTGGAGCGACACATGGTACGCCACCGACTGATAAAACGCGATCCGAATGCAGCCGTGAGCGAACCTGTGAAGCCGATCGTTTATTACCTCGACGCGGGCGTCCCCGAACCATACCGCACGGCATTCAAGGAAGGTGTCGGTTGGTACAACGACGTCTTTGAAGCAGCCGGCTTTCGTAACGCGTTTCGCATCGAGGACATGCCACCCGGCATGGATCCCCTTGACGCACGGTACCATGTGATCCAGTGGGTGCATCGTACCGAGGCTGGACCTTCCTACGGGTCGTCTCTCCGCGACCCACGGACCGGTGAGATCATCAAAGCCGCCGTTCGGATGGATTCGCACAGGTCAGTCGTGGACTTCGACCTGTATGCCGGAGCTCTCCCCAGCCTTACGGGCGGACTGGGCGACCCCTTCCTCGGCGATCCAGCGGTGGGTGATTGGATCGCATCGCTCGACGCCGCGGTGACCCCCGAGGACTTCGCAATGGCCCGCCGACGGCAGCATGCAGCCCACGAGATCGGACACACCTTGGGGCTCGCCCACAACTTCATCGCCGGGAGCTATGGACGTGCTTCCGTCATGGACTACCCGGCGCCTCTGATTCGCCTCGTCAACGGGGAGATCGACGTAGGCGAAGCGTATCGGCCCGGGCCCGGAGCGTACGACTCCCTCGCCATCCGGTTCGCGTATGCCCAGTTTCCCGAGGGAGAGGAGGAAGCAGGTCTCCAAGCGATCATCGAAGAGGCTGCAGCAAGGGGACTCAAATTCATCACGAATCCTTACGACGGCATCTTCAGTTCGAACCCCGCGGCGAGCACGTGGGTAAACGGATCGGACATGGTGGCAGAACTAGAGCGCGTAACCGAGGTGCGCCGCGTCCTCCTCGACCGGTTCGATGAAACGGCGATCGCCGAGGGGGAGCCGATGGCGCTGCTGAACCGCCGGTTCGTGACCGTCTACCTCCACCACCGATTCACTCTGGAGGCAGCCATCAAAGCGATAGGTGGTATGGAATTTCGCTACGCCGTTCGTGGTGATGCGCTGCCGCCGACAGCAATTGTCCCACCGGCCACCCAGCGTCGAGCCCTTGAGCTTCTCTTGGACGCGGTACAGCCCACCGAGCTTCAGGTACCGGAGCGGGTGCTTAGGATGCTGGCACCCACCCCCTACGGCCACTTCGGCGACCCCAGAGCGTTCGAATCGAAGGCCGCGCCTGCATTTGACCAGATCGGAGCTGCTCGTACCCTGGTGACGATGGTCGTGCGAGGCATCCTGCACCCACAACGGGCTGCCAGGGTGGTGGCCTTGGCCGACCGCCTCCCTGAGGGTCCAACCTTGGAGGAGGTCGTCCAGCGTCTAATAGAGCGAAGCTGGGAGTCGGAATCACCCGCCGAGCCCCCAGCACTGAAGCGTGTGGCTGAGCGGGTGGTGCTCGACGAGCTCATTTCGCTGGCTATGAATCCCGTCGCCACAGTTGAAGCACGAGCGGCAGCAGCCTGGGGAGTCGCCCGCATCGGTGACTTCGCCACCGGAGCGGCTCAACCCACCACCCCAGAAGAGGAAGCCCACCTGAGCATGGCGAATCTCGATGTCCAGCGGTTCTTCAACAGCATCGAGACAGCAGCTGGCCGGACCGCACCGCAGGTTGCGCCATCGGGATACCCGATCGGCAGCAGATAGCTCTCGTATGGGGGACCAGCCGGGAAGAAAGCGAACCGGCGGGGATTTCTCTCCCCGCCGGTTCATTTCTCGCTGGACGCGAAGGCTCGTTATTCGCTCGACCCTAGGCGGATGATGCCCTGGCCAGGTACACGAGCCTCGAGGCCAGATCATAGTGATCGACTCTCTCGAGATCCGGGCAAACCATCTCGAGCAACGTCCACAGCGGCACCCCACCCACCGCGGGACTGGGCCTCGGATTGAGATCTACGAGGCTTCGGTCCACGACGGCCTCAGGAAACTTGTCCTCGAACTCGGCCACGAACATCACCATGTTGTCGGTACTCCGCGCGACCATGAGGTCGCCGAGTCCCGAGAAATCTACGGTCCCCTCGACGATCGAAGCTCGTCGAAGCCGATCATCCTGGGAGACATAGATGTCCAGAAATGCGGGGTGGGCCCCTTCGCCCTCTCCGCCCTCACCACCCATTCCGGAACTCGATGCCCGAAGACCACCAAAGCCCATCAGGCTGTCCCGAGTCACAAAGACGCTGCTGCTCCTCCGCCGCAGGCCTTCCGTCATCGCATCACTGGTCCGCCGCCCAGTTTCCATCTGCCCTTCTCCTGGTTGGCAGAACACAGCGGTCATGGACTGATCGAATGGCAACTCGACCTCGTCCCCGTCAGCGCGGCCGACGAGCTCCGATTGGCCAAATGAGAACGACTTGATGGGGGCACGGCGCGGCACAGCGGCGAAGGCGTCTGCCCTGACCACCACCGAGTTCAGGCCAGCCTCTTGCAGGGCTATCGCGATATCCTCGACCTTGCCGTGGTTGGGATCTCCCAGCCAGATCTCAGGGGCCGCGTAGTTTGCACGCATCCTGAGCTCGGCGGAGACCAGGCCGAGGTGTGGCGCGGCCTTGGCGACGTCGGGGCTGTCGTGCGGAGGATTCGATATCAGAAATGAGTACTCTTCAGCCATAAGTGCTATTTTAGGGCCCGAGGCATGCAAGAAGCAACGGAATCATTGGGCGGGGCTCAGCCCAGAACTGTGAGCTTCCGCACATACGGGCCTCGAGACGCCGCCTAGCTTGATCGTATTATCTGCGTGCGGGCGGCTGACCGCCGGCCCGGCGGATCTCCTTATGGCGCAACCCCACCGGCCCCGGGGCGTCGTGGCGTTCGTCCGGGTATCGGTGTATTCCGGGAGGGCGATTGCCGCGTAACGGCCTGACCTTGATCGAACTCCTCCTCGCCCTCGTCGTCGTGGGAGTCGTTCTCGGCTTCGTGCTTCCCCAAAGCAAACCAGGCGCGCCGTGACGACCGAACTGGCGCGGGCCCGTGCCATCGCAGCCCAGCGCGGCTGCCTCTCCACACTACATCTCAATCCCTCCAACTCGACTGTGTGGGTTACCGTCTGCTCTCCCGATGGCACGGGGACCGACACGCTAGGCGCCGTGAACAACCTCTCGATCCGGCATGACGTAAGCTTCACTGCGGATCGCACCACTGTGCGGTTCACGCCCCACGGCTTGGCGTTCGAGATCAACCCCACGGTGGTCGTATTTACCAGAGAGGGCTTCAGCGACACCCTGGCCATCTCACCGCTCGGGAGGCCGGAATGGTGAGAGGTAGGCACGGCTTCACGCTCGTCGAACTCATCGTGGCGGTCACGGTCTTGACCGGGGGGTTGCTGGCCTTGGTGGGTGCAAACGCTCTCGTCACGCAAATGCTGAGTTCCGGGGATCGCGCAGCGACCGCCATGTTCTTTGCGCAGGAGCGACTGGAGACGATGCGGGGAGCCGACTGCGACGATCTCACGGCGGGAAGTGAGACGCGAGGGGCTGTGTATGAGCTTTCCTGGGAGACTCGACCGGCATTTGGCGGCAATGCGCAACGTGTACAGCTCGTCGTGCAGTACCCGTCCGGACCTGGGCGGCAGCGGGCTGACACAGTGGAGACTTCCGTCTTATGCGTTCGCTGACGCGCCGCGGCTTCACGCTCGTTGAGCTGTTAGTGGTAGTGGGCCTGACCGGTGTAGTTCTCGGTGCCATCTACCAATCGATCGTGACCACCCAGTGGGCAACACGCGCTCAGCTCCAGCGCATGCATGTGCAGCAAGAAAGCCGGGCCGCCAGGGTGTTCCTCACGAATGTGCTACTCGAGCTGGATGCGGCCGAAGGAGATGTTCCGCTAGCGGATTCCACGACCATCAGGACGCGCGCCCCGCGGTGGGCGGGGGTGCTCTGCACGATCCCGGCCGAAGTTGGGGGATCCATGTCGTTCGTGCTTCGGGCTCCGCTCCTCACCGGCTTGCGAGATCCCGACCCCGAGCGGGATTCGCTACTCATCTTCCGCGACGGCGATTCGGGTAGCCGGGCCGACGATCAGTGGCTGGTAGCGGGTTTGGACGGCGTGGCTGCAGGGGCGTGCCCCGACGGGACCCCCGGCTGGGTGCTCGCCGTCACGATCAGTGCCGCATCCGGAGGCAGCGACTCTGCGCTTGTCGGTGTGACCGACGGTTCCCCGGTGCGCGGGGTCCAGGTTGAGGAGACCTCGCTCTACCGGGATGGCGGCGGCGATTACTGGTTGGGGTATCGTACCGCGAACAAGGCTGGCACATGGACTCCCATGCAGCGTATCATCGGCCCGCTCACCGCCGATGGTCTCACGTTCAGCTACCTTGACGTTGCGGGCGCAGCAACCGCTACGGTCACTGAGATCGCAAGCGTAGCGCTCACCATCCGCATTCGCTCTCAGGTACCAACACGCCTTTCCCTCGGTGGTACGGATTACATCCGAGATTCGGTCATCACGCGCGTGGCTCTGCGCAACAACCCCAGGATCTGATGATGATGACGAATTTCCCGCATGTACGCGTGGCCGCCCGTAACGAGCGTGGGGTAGCACTGATCATTGCCATCATGGCCATCATCGTGGTCGGCTCGTTGATCAGCGGCGTATTCGCCGTGGTCGTTCTCGAGAACCGGGCCGCCCAGAACTCGCGCCCGATGGAGCAGGCCTTTGCCGCCGCCGAGCAGGGAATCACGGAGACGCTGGCCGGCTGGGGGTCCGGTGGCTGGAACATGCTGGCGGTCCTGGACAGCAGTCCGATCTCGGGAGCTACCCCGGCGGGCACGGGCCGCTATGACGGAATGCTCAGGCGGTTGAATCCCGAACTCTTCTTTATTGACGTTACCGGCACAAGCACTCGCGGAGGAGCGCGTCAACGGATTGGATCTTTCGTGAGGCTGACTCCGCTCACCATAGAAATCGAAGCCGCTCTAACGACACGGGCTCCCGGGAGAGTGGGAGGAACGGCCGCCATCAGCGGAACCGACCGCCCACCTCCTGAGTGGGTCGACTGCCCTCCAACTGGAGACGACATGCCAGGTATTCGGGTTCCTGACGACAGCGACCTCCGCTTCATCGGGAGTTGCAGCGGAGCCAGCTGTGTCGAGGGGGGTGTTGAGGAAGATCCTTCGGTGACGGACTCGACCTTCTTCAACTACGGTGACTTGGACTGGGATGGACTAGTGGCGTACGCCACCAAGCGGCTTGCGGCGGGCAACTACCAGAACCTGGCGCCCAGCGTTACGGACGACGATCTGTGCGACATCTCGGATCCCACAAATTGGGGAGATCCCCTCAACGATGACGAACCCTGCACCAACTACTTTCCTATCATCTACGTCGCCGGCGATCTAACCGTCAACACCGGAGTCGGACAGGGTCTCCTTCTCGTCGACGGCGATCTCAACGCCCAGGGCAACTTCACATTCTACGGCATCGTGATCGTCAGAGGGCGGCTGCGCACTTCAGGTTCCGGAAACCACTTCAACGGTGGCGTCATGGCTGCCAACGTCGATTTCGACTTCAACGCCGTCGAGGGCGACGTCGACATCAACTTCTCGAGCTGTGCTGTGGCTCGGGCCCGCAACGCCACGCTTCCGGGCGCGCCGCTCCGGTCGCGAAACTGGCTTCGCCTCTACTAGCTCCTACGACTTCATTCGTTCTTCTGGCGGTCCTACCATTCCTCAACCTGGTTAGGCATCTGGTCATTCGCTACGTGGCGCTGCCTGGCTGATTTGACACATCCGGAGTTTTTCACATCTTATTAAGTCGGCCGGTAATCGACCGGTTCACCCTACCGTTCAGCGACTCGAAGGAAAGCAGCGGTTCTCCCAGCACCTCAGGAGGAAGCATGAGACGCACCGCGTACGCTGTGCTGGTCACAGCAGTGCTCCAGGTTACCGAACTCGCGGGTCAGGTGAGTGCTCCCCTGACAGAGGAGGGGCCTGTTTCCGGCGGTGCCGAGGACCTCTTTGCTGCCCCTGACTTGCTGAGTATCACGATTGCTGGCCCCTTTAAAACCATCGTCAAGGATCGCGAGGACGAAGCCCCGTACCGACCGGCCACGTTGACGTACCAGACATCCGACGGTTCTGCCATCACGATTGACTTTCACATCAAGACGCGCGGTAACTTTCGGCTGCAACGCAAAACGTGCGGCTTTCCGCCGCTTCGCTTGAATTTCGAGGAAGCATCGATCGATGGCACCGTCTTTGCCGGCCAGGAAAAGCTGAAACTCGTCACACATTGCCAGGATGGGCGGTCCGAGTACGAGCAGTACGTATTGCAGGAGTACTTGATCTATCGGGCGTTCAACCTCTTAGCCGATTTGAGCTTCCGGGTACGGTTACTCCACGTCACATATGTGGATACCGAAGAGGACCGAGACACCCTCACGCGGTACGCGTTCCTCATCGAGGAAGAGGAACGAATGGCGATACGCAATGGCTGGACGTTGCTCGATGTACCGATGGTGTCACCGTATGAGCTTGACCAAACACAGCTGAGCCTCGTTGAGGTATTCCAATACTTTGTTGGCAACACCGACTTTTCTATGTTCCGCATGCACAACGCCAAGCTGATCGGAGACGCGGCCGGCCCCGTGTTCCCCATCCCATACGACTTCGACTTCTCGGGTGTCATCTCCGCCCGCTACGCCAAGCCTGATGCCTCATTACCCATACGCAACGTGCGGCAGCGACTTTATCGAGGCATCTGTCGGCCCCAAGAAGAGCTCGACGTAGCCATTCAAGCATTCAACGAGAATAGGGATGCCATCTACGAGATGTATCGGGGCCAACCTGCGCTCGAGGAGAAGTCCCTCGAGAGGTCTCTAGAGTACTACGATAAGTTTTACGAGACCATCAACGACGCCGGCAAGGTCAGGAGAGACATGGTGCGTAATTGCCGGGAGGCATGAAACCGAGGCCGGCCGAGGGCCGGCCTTATTCACAAGTAGGTCTGCTTGATAGGAACGCATTCTGCCGTGACGCATGACGACCCATGGGAGGTATACATCGTTCAAACGAAGTCCGGGAAGCTCTACACCGGGATCACCGTGGACGTTGAAAGGCGCTTCAGCGAACACGTTGAATTGCGACGTGGGGCGAGGTTTTTTCGGATGTCTCCACCTGACAGTATCGTGTTTCGCGAAAAACACAAAAATCGTGCGGAGGCGACGGTTCGAGAGCTGGAAATAAAACGGATGTCGAGGCAGCAGAAATTGGCTCTGATTCGAGAGCACCGTGCAGATGGTTAAGTTCGCTTCCGTGTGTAGATGGTTTTGAACTGGAATGCCGCCACCAACTGGCAATCTTCACACTCGTCGCCCAACTCTTCCGATAACACCGGCTCCGCTCGGACCTCATAGCCAAGTTGCGTATATAGCTCCATAGCCTCGTCCGCACGGCGTGCGTCGGCAATGAAGCGCCGCTCCCACCCAGCGGCCTCGAGAACCGGATCTGCCTCCAATTGTGCCTCGGAGAGAAATCGTCGAGCTTCCCGTCCGACGATCTGGCTCAGCGACTCGACGACATCCGCGTCGAGTTCCCGCCCTGATTCATCCGTGCGATCATCTCCAGACACTCGCGGTACTCCTATCGTCACGCTTCGGCGCGTGCCCGCTCCTCTTCCGAGGTCGGTGCGCCGAGTTTGAGAAGGCGGCGGTGCCCGAGGATGGCAGCTCCAAGGGCGGGAATGAACTGCACCAAATCGCCCTCCGGGACATTGACTTCGGCGCTAAGTTGCTCTCGCACCACGCGTACCATCGTATCGAAACGCATGATACCGCCGATGAGTGTGAACTCTGGTTCCATGCGCACCCGCTTCATCAGCTGCACCGATCTGCCCACCAACGACACAATCGCGCCATGCATGATATCAGCTGGGGCCACCCCTTCTGACAAGTGGTTGATCACCTCCGACTCTGCAAACACGGCACACACACCGGATATGGGAATGGCCTCCTTGGACGTGGATACGAGAGGACCGATCTCCTGGGTGGTGTATCCCATGTAACGTGCCGTCTTCTCGAGGAACGCTCCCGTGCCGGCGGCACATTTGTCATTGAGACGGAATGACTTGACCTTGGCGTCGTCCGTCAGCCGGCTCGCCTTCATCGTCTGCCCACCCACATCCAGGATCGTGCGCGTGTTTGGGAAAAAGTGCGTAGCCCCCCGAGCACTGGCCGTCAAATCGGTGACTTGAACGTCGCTAGTGGTCGCCTGGTGACGACCGAATCCCGTGCCAACGATGTACGTTACGTCGTCGCGAGAGAGTCCGGCCTCTGCTACCGCGTCTCGAAAGGTATGCTCGGCCACTTCCGTGAGTTTGAAACCCGTGGGCGTAACCGCCCGGCCCACGATCTTGCGATCGTCGCTGAGAATGAGCGCCTTCGTGTAAGTCGATCCGATATCAATGCCCGCCGTGTAACTCATGAGCCTTCCTGTGTGGTTTTCGCAGGAGCGCGGCTTGCGAGGATGTGGTCGAGTGCGAAGAGCGCGGCTCCCAAAGCACCCATGTAATGTGACTCTTCGCTCACGTTGACTTTGAGCCCGAGGCGCTGGTTGAGAGTCTCAATCATTGCCAGGTTGCGGGCCACGCCGCCCGTGAACGTTACTTCGTCTTCGATACCCACACGGCGCAGCAATCCCGCAGAGCGCGTCGCGATGGACTGATGAACACCGAGCAGAATGTCCTCGATCTTCTTGCCCTTCCCCAACCAGGAGAGCACTTCCGATTCGGCGAATACGGTGCAGGTCGTGCTGATCTTGACTGGCCGCTCGCCCCGCAGCGCTGTCGGGCCGAGATCAGACAGCGGGATGTCCAGTGCGCCAGATGCCGCACCGAGAAAGCGGCCGGTTCCCGCAGCACACTTGTCATTCATACAAAAATCGACAATCTCGCCGGTCCCTGACACCCGGATGGCCTTGGTATCTTGCCCTCCCATGTCCACCACGGTTCGGGTGCCGGGAAACATGTGGACGGCCCCTCTTCCGTGGCAGCTGATCTCCGTCACCTGTGTGTTGCCGAAGGTGACCTTGTAGCGACCATAGCCTGTGCCCACAACGAATTCCACCTCTTCTTCGCTCAGATCCCCATCCTGCAGCGCCTTTTGAAAGGCACTTTCGGCGGCTCGCATCACATTGGCACCCGTGTCAGTGAGGGAGCGGCTGATGATCACCCTCTCCTCATCAACGATCACCGCCTTGGTCTGTGTTGATCCAACATCTACACCCGCTGCATAGGCCATGTTTTACTCTTCCCTCGAGCTTAGTTCGGCAACGTCCTTCCCAAGTCCTCGCGCGTCAGCGTGACACCTATCCCTTTGCAGCCCGCTGGAGTAGCTGCACTCTATCGCGTCGGACCGATGGTAGCCTGTTGCCTGCGGCTCGCCAGGCCCTCGAAAAATGCATCAACTCGGTTTTTCAACTGGGCCTCCGACACCACACGTCTATCCATCATGTCCGATTCAATGAACAAGCTCGGGATGTCTCTCGCGTTCATCAGGGCGCGTCGATTGTCCGCCAATCCCGTCGACACGGTGCGACAGCTCTTGATGGGGTGATACACGATTCC
>JBDHDY010000178.1:0-6749 GCA_039591275.1 Gemmatimonadota bacterium
GACGATCAATTTGGCGAACACCCCATCTGGGAACAGGGCCTCGACCCCGCGCTGGACAACCTCGTCAATGTGCTGCAGCGGTTGAAGGGCGGTGTGGAAACCGTGGCTGATCGGCTGGAGCTCGACGAAGATCCCGACCAGCGCTCCCAGCACGTCAAGGAACTTCGGGGAGTCATACGCAGGTTGGAGTCCGTGTTGGACGGAATGCTGTTGACGCTTCGTCCTAAACACGGGATGCAGACAGTGCGATGGATCGAGCGACGAGGAAGCCGACCCGTGGGAACGCTGCCGTTTCCCATTGGTCTGCAGACTGTCCCGCTCGACTTGAAGACGACGTTGAAAGAAGCGCTGTTCGATCGGGTCGACACGGTGGTTTTGACGAGCGCCACCCTGGCCACCAGCGGCGACTTTGAATTCCTCAAAGGTCGGTTGGGCTTGAGCCTGCCGCCCTCGCGGTCGAAGTACGAGGAAGTGCTTGCTTCACCGTTTGACTACGACACGCAGTGCCTTCTGGCAGTGCCGGCTGACTTCCCCAATCCGCGGACGGACGAGAGCGAGCACGACCGAGCCATGGCTGCGGCGATCCTCGATCTCGCCCATGTTTGCGACGGGGGGATGTTTGTGTTGTTTACCAGCCACGCTGCCCTCAAGCGCACGGCGCAGCGCGTGCGTGCACAACCTGGCGGCCGATGGCCCATCCTCGTACAAGGCGAGGGGCAGCGTGATCACCTGTTGCGCCGCTTTCGCGAATCCGGATCGGCCATCCTCTTTGGCACGGACAGTTTTTGGGAGGGAGTTGACGTTCCGGGCCGTGCCCTGCGCGCTCTGTGCATCGCTAAGCTGCCGTTCAAAGTGCCCGGAGAACCCATCACGGCCGCTCGACTGGAGCAACTAGCGGAGCGAGGCGAAGATGGGTTCATGCAGTACCTCGTTCCGCACGCCGCCCTCAAGCTCAAGCAGGGCTTCGGAAGGCTCATTCGCTCGAAGACGGATTTCGGTGTGGTGGTGTTGTTGGATCACCGGATCGTAAGTCAGGGATACGGGCAGCTGCTCATGCGGTCCCTCCCCGATGCCAGACGCCTCATTGGAACCTGGGATGAGGTGCGCAGCAGCGCTGAAGAATTCTTTGCGGTGCATGGGGTTGGGGTTGGCGTTAGTCATTAGATGTTAGTCATTAGTTGTTAGTCATTAGTCTTTAGTTGTTAGTCGTTAGCTGTTAGGTATCCGCGGGAATCGGGAGATGGTTGTGGGAGTGACTGATTCTCGAGCAGTGACGGCCTAACAAAGAGCCTCCAGCAACGTCCATAATGTGAGGTGGGTCGGACGCCTCTCGGCTGCCAGCCGACGGGGTCGCCGTCGTGCTACCGGTTGCGTGCAGCTACCTTTCCGGTGAGGACTAACAGCCAGCAACCAATAGCTAACCACTAACCACTAACAACTAACAACTAATAACTAAGAACATGGAAGCCAACCCACCCAAGGCGAGCGAGCGAGTCACCGGCCTTCCCACGTACGCCGTGGCGGAGATCGCGGAGCGGAAGCGCGAGCTGGTGAAAGCGGGTGTAGACGTGATCGATCTGGGAGCGGGTGACGCGGATCTCGCGCCTCCCCAGATCGCGGTAGACAGTCTGCATGAGGCTGCGCGGGATCCGGCTATGAGCCGCTACGCGTTTCAAGTTGGGCTCATGGAGTTTCGCGAGGCCGTTGCCCGGTTCATGTCGCGACGTTTCGGCGTCTCCGTGGATCATTTGTCCGAAGTGCTTCCTTTGCTCGGCTCCAAGGACGGCCTAGCTCACCTGCCATTTGCCGTTCTGGATCCAGGGGACGTATGCGTCGTTCCAGAACCTGGCTATCCCGCATATGCGGGGGGAGCCCACCTTGCTGGGGCCGACATGGAAATCGTCGCGCTCCGGCCCGAGTCAGATTTCCTCGTCGAATTGGACGACTTGCCTCCCGATCGCTTGTCGCGCGTCAAGCTCGTCTTTCTCAATTACCCCAACAACCCTACCGGCCAGGTGGCGCCTCCCGATTACCTGGAGCGCACCATTGCCGCCTGCCGCAAGCATGGGATTGTTCTCGCCTATGACAACCCGTACTCGGACATCACCTTTGACGGCTACACGGCGCCGAGCATCCTCGAGTTTCCTGGGGCCAGGGAGGTGGCCGTCGAGTTCCATTCGTTCTCCAAGAGTTTTGCGATGACGGGCTGGCGCCTGGCTTGGGTGGTGGGGAACTCGGAGGTGATCCGAGCGCTATCTAAGGTGAAGAGCTATGTGGACACGGGTGTGTTCCTTGCTGTCCAACGGGCAGGAGCTGCCGTACTGGAGCGGGCTGAAGAGCTGGTGGCCCCCGTTCGGGAGACGTTCCGCGTCCGGCGGGATGCCTTAGTGGAAGCCTTGGATGGCGCGGGTTGGCACTGCGATTCGCCGAGGGCTACGATGTATTTGTGGGTGCCTCTGCCGCAGGGTGTTGAGGGAGGGCCGTTTGCCCGGGATCTCTTGGATAAGGAGGGGCTGGTGGTGCTGCCAGGATCTGCGTTCGGAGCCGGTGGTGAGGGCTTCGTAAGGCTGTCGTTCGTGGTCGCACCTGACCGGTTGCGGGAAGCCGCAGCTAGGATGGGTCGTGCGCTGGCACGCCTGGAAGGGCGGGGGGTGAGTGCGGCCACCTAGAACCATGCTTCCGCGCTCCTCCCTGATCGGAGGTGGGTCGTACCTCGCGAGCAGCCTGGTTCACGTGGTTGCGGTCGGAGGCTTGATATGGCTGAGTACTCACTCACGTATTCATGAGCCTGCGCGGATCCAGCTTCCAGAGGCCGACGCACCTTCCCTTCAGATCATCCTGCCCTTCGCTGGTCCTGAGGAGGTCATCGCTGCTCCGGCTCGAGGAGCTGCCCCTCTGTCTTTCTCTGCGGAGCGGCGGATCGACTCGGCGTCGGCGGTCATCCAGGTCCCGGTGGAGATCACCGTCGACCTGAAGATCGACTCGGTCATCATTGAGGTGCCGATCCTCATCGGGACGAGCCGTCGCTTAGGGGTATCGTCTGGAGACGGCCGGTTGTGGGAGCTTCCCGAGGCCATTCCCATCGAGGTGGGGGTGGTGTTCAATCCGCTCGTCTTGGCTGCCGATTTGGACAGCCTGATCATGGAGCGGCTCTTTGCTTTTCTGGCGATCGTCCCGCCGGATTCGTTTGCGACGCCAGATAGCCCCGAGTGGACGAGAGAGATCGGCGGGAAGAAATACGGGATCGACCAGAAGTGGGTGCACCTCGGTGACATCAAGCTCCCCACTGCCCTGCTTGCGCTCTTGCCGATTCCTCAGACGGGAAACGTATTTCAGGCACGGGAGGCCAGGAACACTCAGCGGATTCGTGAAGAGATTGTTGAAAACGCGGAGCGCATGGAGGACATGGCGGACATCCGGCGCTACATCCGTGAGTTGCGTGCCCGCAGGGAAGCCGAGCGGGCGGAAGAGCGTGACCGCCTCGTGGCGGAGCAGGACTCCCTCGCCCGCGACTCACTTATTCCTTAATTAGTCTGCGCTTCCGGCCACGCCTGCGCCGCTTCGATGCGGCGTAACGATTCCTCTTTTCCCACCACCCACAGTAGCTCGTTGACCGGCTCCGAGACGGCGCAGCCGGTGAGGGCGATTCGCACAGGCTGCATCACCTTGCCAAGGCCCACCCCCATCGCTTCAGCGAGCCCGCGCAGCTCAGCCTCCAGCGTCGCGGACTCCCAAGCGTCGGCTCCCAGCTCGGTCAGGTGTGCGGCCACGTCATGGAGCGCTGTGCGAAACCCGGCCGGGTCCTTTTGAATCGTTTTGATGGCCTTTTCCTCGCGCTCGATGAATGAGGCATCAAGCCGTACGGCCACGCGTTGTGCCAACTCATGAGTCGTTCGGGCGCGGGAGCGGGTGGCGGCGATCGAGCGGAGGATTTGATCTTGCGCTCCGTCGGGCGGGTCGATGTGGTACGTGCCTGTGAGCGCCGGGGCGATGAGGGTGAGGAGGTCCTCCGGCGGCGTCTGTGTCATGTGCTGGCCGTTCATCCACTCTAGTTTCTGTGGATCGAAGATGGCGCTCTTCTTCTGAATGCCTTCCAGGGAAAACACCTCGACGAGCTCGTCGGTAGCGAAGAAGAGCTCGCGATCGTCGCCCGACGACCAGCCCAAGAGTGCCAGGAAGTTGCGGAGTGCGCCGGGCAGGATGCCATCATGACGGTAGTCTCCCACGGCCTTGGCACCGTGACGCTTGGAGAGCTTGCGGCCGTCCATTCCATGAATGACGGGCACGTGTCCGAAGATTGGGGGAGCAACGCTCAGGGCTCGATACACGGCAATTTGTTTCGGCGTGTTGGAGATGTGGTCGTCACCTCGGATGACATGCGTGAGACCCATCTCGATGTCGTCCGCCACCACAGAGAAGTTGTACGTCGGTGTGCGGTCGGAACGCAGAATGACCCAATCTTTGATGTCCGCGCCCTCGAAACTGATGAATCCGTGGACGGCATCTTCCCACGAGATCGTCTCGTCCGGCATGCGGAAGCGGACTGCCCCCTCGTCCGAGTAGGCGTGCTCGCTCTCGATCAGCCGATCTGCCAGAAGCTGGTGTCGTTCGAGACCGTCTGCCTGGAATACAACCTCCTCGTCCCAGTCCAGACCGAGCCACTCGAGGCCGTCGAGGATGACCTTGGTGTGTTCTTCGGATGAACGTGCGCGGTCCGTGTCCTCGACACGGAGGAGGGACTTTCCTCCCACCTTGCGGGCGAACAGCCAATTAAAGAGCGCCGTTCGCGCCCCACCTACGTGCAGGTATCCCGTGGGGGAGGGGGCAAACCGGACGCGGACATCGGAGTCGGCCATGGTAGCCATAGGTTTGGATTGCGTCTCGAGGGAGCGTCGTCGCGCGACGCATCTCGCTAAACGTTGAGCGCCGCGCCCTTCGAGACGGGCTCCTGCGGAGCCCTCCTCAGGGACGCGGCTCGAGTCACCTACCGTCGATCGCCTTCCGATGCGCCCAGCCCGCCGTGTCCTGAGGAGCCGTGCGAAGCACGGCGTCACGAAGGGCGATTTAGCGCGTGGACAACTCTCAGCGGAGAGGGAGGGATTCGAACCCTCGATAGGGTGTTAACCCTATAACGGTTTAGCAAACCGGTGCCTTAAGCCACTCGGCCACCTCTCCAAACCGGGAGGAGGGAGGGGGGAGGAGGCAGTGGGCCGCTCCTCGTGTGCCTCCGCTCACCGGGTCACACCCTGTCGCCTGATACCCGCGGCAGTGGCCAAAGATAATAGGCTGTGGCCGGAGCGGGGAACGGGGAGCGGTAGGGGCAAGAACGTCTTCTGCGCCCCGCTTTTAGAACGGAGACCAGACCAGCTGAGATTGGCGCGCGCGCGCCACAACGAGCGGTGAGAAGCGAGGAAGAACGCCTGCTCCCCGCTCCCCAATGATTAATCCTTCCCAAGCCCCCGCCCGCACCACGGGCAATGATTCCAGAACTCGCCGGCGACTCCCCAGCCGCACCCGGGGCATTTGTCTTTGGAGTCGCCGATCTTCCAGGCCCGACGGACTTTGGCGCGGCACCAGGGGCAGTACCGCATGAACGGCATCAGTTCCCTGCGCTTACATGCAGGGTTCTGGCAGCGGGCCTCGTACCGGACGTCGGTGTACTCGCGTGTTGCGACTTTCTTGTTCCCGGGTCCGTAGCACCACGCGCAGAACCGCCAATCCCGTTTCATCCCCCGGCCACAGCGCCGGCACCTGACGGGGAACGGTGTGGGACCGCGATACACTCGTCTGCGGGAGCCGCACCAGGGGCAGTGCTGCATGGAAGCGGCTAGCGGACCGCCACAGCGCTCACATTCCGACCGGATCTCGAGCGCCTTCCCGTAGCGGCGCTTGAACTCACGCTGCCGAATGCTCTTCCAATTGGACGCGGTGACGCTTGCGCGCGTTCGGCGCCGTCGTGCGGCGCGCCGTACCGCGCGGGACTTGATACGCTGAAACACGGCCTGCATCTGGATCGCGTCGCGAAAGCGCTGGCGCTCATCGATGTTGAGCGCTCGTCTCAGGAAGTCGACGAAATCGGGGTGGAAGACTTGCCGGATTCGTTCGATGCCTGGGGGAGGCCAGGTGTACGGCCACTCGGGAAGGTACCCTGAGAACATGCGGTACAGCACGAGCCCGAGGGCAAAGACGTCGGAGCGAAACGACGGCTTTCCCAGAGCCTGCTCTGGCGCGAGGTAGCCGAGGGTCCCGGTACCGGATGCGTGCGCAACTCTGGTGTTGAACGCCACCTTGGCGATCCCGAAGTCGGTCAGGCGGATGCGATCGCCGGGGAACATGATGAAGTTTTCGGGCTTGATGTCGCAGTGCACGATTCGCTGGGTGTGCGCATATGCTGTCGCCTCGAGCATTTGTTCGGCGAGGTTGAGCGCGGTGTGGGTCGACAGCCGCCGGCGCAGGCGCGCGCCGAGTGTGCCTTCGCCCAGGGGGAACACGATGACGAACAGCTTGTCGATAAAGCTTGCGTTCTTGATGGGCAGGATGTTCGGATGATCCAGATTGGCCGTGAGGCGGGCTTCTTTGCGAAAATCGTCGAGGGTAGCCTTGGTCACCAGGCGCTTGTGGGGAACCTTGAGCGCGACGGGAATCCCCTCGATGGTGTCGTAGCCCTTGTACACTATGGCGAACCCGCCCTCTGCCAGGCGGCCATCGACGCGGTATTTGCCGAGCTTTTGGCGGGCTTTCAGCATGTG
>JBDHDY010000179.1:0-6742 GCA_039591275.1 Gemmatimonadota bacterium
CGGCGAAGAGACACACGTTTGCCTCAACTGCGCCCACCAGCAGTATCACGACGGGACGTGCGACAAGTGCGGCAAGAACGACGGCGTAACCGCCCGGTTCCGCTCAATCAATGTCGGCCTCAGACAGGCGATGGACCTCTACGCGTGCGTGCGACCCATCATGTACTTTGAGGGCGTGCCCGCGCCCAACAAGTACGCCGACAAGGTGAACTTCGTGATCTTCCGTGAGAACACGGAAGATGTCTATGCCGGTCATGACTTCGAGCGGGGCAGCGACACGGCAAAGGCCGTGATCGACTTGGTGAAGCAGCAGACAGGGAGGGAGATCCGCGAGGACAGCGGCATCGGCATCAAGCCGATTTCGGTGACCGGTACCAAGCGCCTGGTGCGTAAGGCCTGCCAGTGGGCGATCGCCAACGACTATTCATCAGTCACCCTAGTGCACAAGGGCAACATCATGAAGTTCACCGAAGGGTCGTTCGCCAAATGGGGCTACGAGGTGGCCACCGAGGAGTTCGGGGACACGTTCGTGAGCGAGAAGGTCCTGTGGGAGGAGCTGGACGGGAAGATGCCGCAGGGCAAGAAGCTCGTGAAGGACCGCATTGCTGACTCCATCTTCCAGCAAATCCAAACGCGTCCCGGCGAGTACGCCGTCTTGGCCCTGCCCAATCTCAACGGCGACTACCTATCCGACGCGGCCATCGCGCTGGTGGGTGGGCTGGGACTCGGACCCGGCGCCAACATCGGTACAGAGGTGGCGCTGTTCGAGGCGACCCACGGCACTGCCCCCAAATACACCGGCATGGACAAGGTAAACCCCGGCTCCCTGATCCTCTCCGCCGTGATGATGTTGCAGCACATGGGATGGACAGAGGCAGCCGACCTCGTCATGGATGGGATGCGCAAAGCCATCAAGGACGCGCATGTCACCTACGACCTCGCCCGCCTGATGAAGGCGGAGGGTCGCAAGGGCGTGAACGAAGTGTCCTGTTCTGGGTTTGGCAACGCCATCGTCGAGCGGATGTAAGTGGGAGGCGGTTCTGAGGGAGTCCCGGGTTGAGAACTCGGGCTCCTCGACTTCTGACTCTACGATGCACAACCGACTGCCGCGTCCCTGAGGAGCCGCGCCCTTCGAGACGCGCCGCTTTTTGCGGCGCTCCTCAGGGACGCGGTCATCTACCGCTGCCCAAGCCCTAAGCCCCAAGCCCCAAGCCCCGGGGTAGCGGTGCGGGGCAGGGCCTACGGAACCACCACCACTCCCACCGCTCCCCCAAACTCAGACTGCTCGAGCCTCGTACCAAGCGGTACGCGCCACGGCCCGCCGTCGCTTCGGATGTTGAGGCGGTGTACCCCACTTGCAATCGGGAGGCGTATCTCCCAGCTCCCGTCACCCGCGGGTGTAAGGGCTACCGGCTGCCAGTCGGTGAAGTCCCCTATGAGTTCAACAGATTCCGAGCCACCCAGGTACACTCGAAGCGTGGTAGCCTCTCCGGAGGTAAGGATCTCGAGCTGTGCTCGGCTCGCGTGCTCCGATGCCACGAGTTCGCGTTCGGCACGGACGAAAGCATCTGTAATGATTGGCGCCGATGAACGACGGCGGCCGAGATTCAACCGCACTCCCACGTCCGCGTATTTGGCGCCGAGAATTCCGCGCACCGGATCTGACAGACCGCGGCCGGCGTTCAATACGAGGGTAACCCGGTCGTGGACGGCGAGGATCGTTGTCACCTCGGCGAACGCACCACGCTCAGCCACACCTGCACCGCCCGCCCCCTCGGCCCACGGTCGCACACCGAGCTGCGCGTCGACGCGCGCTCTCGCGCCGGACCAACCGATGACGCCTACGACATCCACGTAGCCATCGCCTGCTAACGAGTTCGCCGTGATGCTCCCCGAGAGGGAAACACCTTCCCGCACCACCCACGCCCCTGCGGCAAGCTCGAATGGTGTTCCGTTGAACTCACCGAACGATTGTCCTGTGCCTCCACCCAGCCATGCCCCTGTGTGACGCTCCTGGAAGTGTAAGCGCGTTCGGCCCAGAACGTGGCCGTACCCCTCTCGCCCTGCGTAGTTGGCGGCACCCAACGAGCCAGAGAATTCGAGTTGCCACTTCGTGTGTAGAGGCTTGAGCCATGCAGCGGCTGCGGTCGCCTGCAGGATTTCGTTGCCGCTCTCGAAGATCACCCAGGTTCCCTGGGCACCCAGCGAGAGATTGGGAGCACGAAAGTTTATGGCAGGCGAGAGAACGGCGGCCCCGGAGACAAGGAAACCGTCATACTCGACGACGGACGCGCCGACTTCGAGAGTCCCCACGGCCTGTCCGGCCAACGGTGGCCCGACCGTGGAGAAACACGCCGCGGCCGCTAGCGCGGTGCACCGGCCGCGGCGTGTCACACCGGATGTCGTACTATGGTTTTCGTTTCCTCGGCGTTGTTCTGGTTCCTCCAGTGGCTGCTTGGTCGAATGCTTCTCCTATAGCAGCGGCCGCGCCCTCCAAGTGACGGCCCACAGAGACTGACGGTGACGCGCCAAGGGCAATGTCGCGCTCAACGTTGCGACGGAATGCGACGTACTCGCTGTCAGCGACGTCTCCCGCCAGTGCAAGCACCGCTGCAACGGCGGTATCGGTAGGAACGCCCGCTGCCACCAAGTCGGCTAGCACTGCTGTGGCTACGGTGAGCGGCTGTCCGGGACGACGCAGCCGCAGCTCGGTGAGATCTTCTGCGGTCGCACCAGCGCGCAGCGCGCTCGCGCCAGCAGTGAGCTCCCCGATCGTGGCCGCTTCACCCAAGGCATCCCGCGCGACGCCAAGCTCTCCCAACAGTCGGCCCACAGCCGACACGATGAGATCCGAAGTAGCACCTTTCGCAGCTCCCTCGAGTGCACGGTCCACCATCGGTTCGGTCGGCAATCCCGTTGCCAGCGCAGAATCCAGAATGCTCTGCACTTGCGCCCGCGTCACTTCGGGCAGCCGCCCTACCAGTCGCGTTTCTTGCGCACTTACCACGGATGGCCCGGCGGTCACCACGATGGAGATGCCCAGCGCCACGAGACGTAATCGTACGCGAGTCTTCATGCTCCTCCTATGGTGAGGACGGAGTTGGCTCGCCCGAACTCGTCCTCCACCGCGGACGCCGCGTGGGGGTCCTTGAGCCAGGTCGTACCGTTCACCAGAAACGCATAGCGATATCGGCCCGGTGACAGGGGTACCGTCACAGCCCACATACCATCACCCTCACTCCGTACGAGTGGAGTCGCGGAAACATTCCAATCGTTGAAGTCCCCCACAACCGCCACGGACGCCGCACCGGGCGCGACGAGCACGAACTGGATCACGGCAGCCTCCGCGCTGGCCCCCACGGCAGCTGTCTCCGTCGGGAATGCGATCTCACGCGGCGCCACCAGCTGACTGCCCACGAGTACCACCGCGGCGATACCTCCCACCAGCGCCAAGCCGCCCAGCGGGCTAAGCCTAATGGTGCGGGGCTGCCGCAGCCAGTCAAAGATGTACCGGTACGTCGGCACCCTCCTACCGGGTACCGGCAACTCGCCGATCTGGGACATCACACGGTTGACGATATCCGGATCCGTCCGGACCGGCTCTTTGAGAGCCTTCGCCACCCGTTCGATGATGTCGTCGTGTTCAACCATTGACCGTCTCCGCGAGAAGTCGTTGCAGCTCTTCCCGGGCCCGTAAGACCCGCATCTTGAGCGCTGAAACGCTCGCGCCCGTCAATTCCTGCATCTCGTCGTAGCTCAACTCCTCGACGTGCTTCAAGAGGAACGCCTCCCGCATGTCTTGGGAGAGCTGATCCAGAGCCCACGCGATGGCATCCCGCCACGCATCACTATCCTCGGTGTGGGCAACCGACGCGCTTGCGAGCGCACCTTCATCGCTCATCACCAACCGCTGCCGGCGCGCCCGCTGGGCCCCATATGTGCGGCAGCGGTTTACCAGAATGCCGAAGATCCATGCACCGAAACGCTCTGGGTCGTTGCAGCGGGAGAGCGATCGGTACCCGCGGACGAAGGTGTCCTGAAGGGCTTCCTCCACGTCGGCCATGTTACCCAGCATTCGCATGGCGTAACGGCCCAACGGGTCACGATAGCGTTCCACCAGCCCGGCGTAAGCCCCGCTCTCCCCCGCCAGCACGCGACGCACCAGAGACCCGTCGCTCGCTTCCCTCACGTAATGGATACCCAGGCAGATTCGCCAGGGTCACAGGGACACTCCTCCATGTGCGCCGTGTGACGTGACGCCGCATGCTGGGGTATCCGGGACTGAGGGACATTGTGATTCACCGGACTGGGGCCTTTCGACGGAAGCTTCGCTCGGTCGAAGTCTACGCGGTCTAACCGGTAGAGTCCATTTCGGATGCCGCTCGCCTACGGGGCCCGAGTCGGTCAGAGACACCCCTTCTTACACCGCCGGGTGCTGGTCATAGAGCAACCGCAACGCGAATCGAGGACTCGACCATGTATTCACAATCGTCAGGCCGGCTCGTCCTATTACTGGCCCTGGTATTGGCGTGCCCAGGCGTGCTCTCGGCACAGCTCATCTCGCTCAAGACCGTGCCGGTGGCGGCCGGTGATCAATTCCTCATCTTTCCGTCGGAGAATCTCGCGATGGGCGGTGTCTCAATCGCCCTCGACGATCAACTCTTGGATCCATTCGTGAACCCCGCCATGGGCTCACGAGTCGACGAACCTCAAGTGTTCTCTTCGCCCACGTTCTACACCGTGTCCGACGAAGCGGGGAGTGCGCGGACGCTCCCGGTGGGGGCTGCGTTCAACTCGCAGGGATGGTTCGGTGGTGCCTTTGCCGCCCTGCAAAATCTCAACCGAGGGGAGCGCTTCTTTGGGCCGTTTCCTGTCTGGGATACGGACTTCATCCCTCCCCCAAACGCATTGAGCAGCCGGTCCGCCACCAACAAGTACGCCAACCTGAGTATCGGGAGGACCATCACACCTGACCTCTCAATAGGTGTCAGCGCTTTCTTGGCGGATCTGAGCGGCATTGACGGCGTAGAGCACCTCTACGCGCAGTCCAGCGGCATTGCGCAACGAGGCGACATGGTGGATCTCCGGCTAGGCCTCAGCAGTGTGTTCGCGGGTGACCGAAAGCTCGAGGCAGTTGTCGTCCATCATCGGTTCAACATGACTCACGACGTTATGTATGTGGATTGGGTCGTGGTCAACTCGCTGAATTGGATCACAGAGCCGCAAACGCGCCGCGAGGAAAACCTCGACCGGTCACGTACTTGGGGCGCACACGTATCCTACGACCAACCCGTTGGTACCAATGGGTGGCGTGTCGGTGGTGTCCTCACCGTCAACCGGAAGTCACATCCGAAGATCCCCAACTACGAGATCATGAACATCCCGCGGGATCCCGGTCACAGCAATGCGTACGACATCGGCTTCGGGCTTGCGAAGGTCACAGACCGTACCAGGTTCGGGATCGACATCGTGTACGAACCCGCGACCAGTGAGACCTGGGCCGAGGCCGAGGGGCCGGTCGAGAAAGTAAACGGAGATACCATCCCTGACGGGGGTAAGACGGTGGAGAACTCGTTCGATTTCTCGAATGCCTTTGTCAACATGGGTGTTGCTCACGATGCCGGTCCGATTTCCGTCCAGCTCGGCATGCGGGTGAGTGCATACGACTTCCACCTGGATCAATGGGATAACGTGGCGGATTCGTTTCGTCGGCAGGATGAGGACTGGATGGAGTGGGTGCCGAGTTGGGGACTCACGGCCCGCCTGTCGGATCTCGAACTGCGCTACGTTGGACGGGTGACGACCGGCACCGGCCGGCCTGGAGTGGCTTGGACCGGGGCTGCGAATGAGCGACTCGACGCTGCGGCGGCGGCTAACGACATCCTGCTCGCGCCATCGGGCCCGCTCACCCTGCAAGATGCGACGGTGCTGACGCACCAGGTGTCGGTGGCGATTCCAATCCGGTAACGCAGATGGTCGCAGAAACAGGCAGATTCGCGCAGATTTGATTTCGGGAAGCGAGGGAGCAATCAGCGTTAATCTGCCGGTTTCTGCCTGTATCTGCGGCTGCATATCAGACGTTTGACCTCCGGTCTAGCGCCAAAGTTCAGCAGCAAGCCGACTTCGATCCGCGTGCTCCGTAGCAGGTTGAGAAGCTGGTGGATGTGATTGGGGTGGATGGCGCGCACGGCCTTTAGCTCGATGACCACGGCACCCTCCACGATCAAATCGGCCCGATACCGGCCAACCCGGCGATCGTGGAACCAGACGTCGGGGGAGCACTGACGTTTGAGGTTGATGCCGGCCTCGGCAAGACTCTTATCAAGGGCCGACTCATAGACCGCTTCCGCGAAGCCTGGGCCAAGTTCGTGTAGACCGCATAGAAGGCGCCGATGATTAGGCCGGTCAGCACCTGGTGTGGATATGTAATCGATGAATATTGAGACATTCTGGCACTTCCAGAGTTCAGCGACAAGATTGGCAGATGACGGGCTCACGATGTCATCCAAATACTGCTGATCTGTGGCAAAACCATGCAGAACCGCTGATGGCCGCAGAAGCCGGCACAGCAACGCAGGTGGTGTCTGCTGCGTCAATCAGCCAGTTTCCGCGGGAATCTGTGGCGCCGGAGGCGCACCGTGACTGACGGACCAAATCCCCTAACCCCCAAGTGGGTGGAATCCCAGGTGGAATCGCTCCTCGAGGCCTACCGCAAAGGCCGTCAGAGAGGCGAGGCATTCGA
>JBDHDY010000180.1:0-17513 GCA_039591275.1 Gemmatimonadota bacterium
GAAATCGTGAGAAAGCCCGTCGGCATTACCGGCGACACCGGCGCGTGTAGGGGCAATCCGTAAATGACCGTGCCGGTGTGGCCCAACGCTAGGGCTCATCGGTGTCGCTTCTGCACCTGTAAGCAGCTACTTGGCATCCACATCTCTCGTGACGTCGGTGAGGGCACCTATGGTATGGCGGCGCCTACCACTTCACGTTGGGTGTCGTTCGCCGTACAATAGTCAGCACGTCGCTGGACTCGGCTCGTGGAGCCGTCTCGCTTGCCACGCATTTTGTGTACGCCTCCGCTGCGTGGGTGCCGCGGAGGAGAGGGTTACTTGGGGGGAAAGACATGAATGATCCGCGGTCGTCTCTGGCTATTGCGTTACAGGATCACAAAGGCATTCGGCCGGGCGTTGCACTCACCATTGCCGCCGTGGCCCTGTTGGTCGCGCTGGTGGTGGTGGTGGGGAGTCTCCATATGATCATGCTCGGGCGCTCTGGATCGACTCTTTCTGAGGGTCAGCAGATCGTCCGGATGCTGAACAACTACCAGGGGGCGTTGGAAATCTGGCGCCGGCTAGCGAGCCTGCCCGATTCCGAGATCCAGCTCGAGGAGCAGCGGCGAGTGCGAGATAGTATCGGCGTCGCTCTGCGAGTTGATCTCCAAGACCTGCGGCGGCAACTGGCAGACCCGGTCGACCGACAACTGGTGGAAAGCATTCTCGACAACTTGCGGCGCCCGGGGTCGGGTTCCGGCGAGCGCTTGGAGGATCTCACTCAGCGCGGGCGCGGCGCCATGATCGTGTTGACGGCGCGACAAGATTCCGCACTGTTTCGGGCTTTTCGGGACAACCAGCGATCCCAGTGGTACGCCGCCGTGGTCATTGCGTTTACGTTGGTGGCAGCTGTTCTGTTGGTCCTTCCGATCTCGTGGGTGTACGTGCGATACAAGCGAGGGGTTCCCCCGGGGATGTGATGTGCGGCGGGTCTGGACCCGGGGTCCGCCTCAGGATGCTGTGCGGCGGGCCGCGCGCCGTGCTTCAGCGCCCGCGCCCGTCCGAATTGAACATCTCGGCGTAGATGAGCCACCCCACTTCCTCCTCACCCTTCCGCATGATGAGCAGGAATTTGCCTCGGTCCCGGACGTCCCGGCGCGCACCGAACACCGTGGCTGTCCAGGAGTAGATGCCGCGGACGTAAGCCAAGGCTCCGATTCCGTCGATTTCAATTGGGGTATAGGTCAGATCTCGGTAGGTGCCAAGAAAGGTTGCTTGGGCCGAGCGAATGGCTGGGCGTCCCTCTGCGGCGGGATTGTTGGGTGCCATGCGGACGGCGTCCGGCATGAACAGAAGGGTATCCGCGTCCCAGTCCCCGGCGAGCATGTTCTGCAGATGCTTGTCGACGACGTTAGTTATTGCGAGTAGGTCGTCGTCCGATATGGATGGGAGCTCCGGTGGCTGGCAAGCCGAGATTGCCAGGTTCAATCCAACTATCACCAACAGCGTTGCTCGTGACCGCATCACGGGCCTCCTGATGCTGATGCAGAGGGTATGGCCAGCCCTTCGTTTTAGTCTCGCAGGTGCGCTCATCGTCGCACCACCTTGAACGCAAAATGCTCACCGAGCCCGGCGCCGTATGCCATGTGTATCCACAATAGCGCGAAGGCCTCGAGATGCCGGGCAGCCTCCAAGCCACCGGCGTCAATCACGTCGAAATCCAGCTGTCTTGCCAGGTCGCCAACGGTATCCTTGGCTTCTACATCGTCTCCACAGACTAACAGCGTTGTCTTTTCTCCGCCGTAGATCGGGTCCGCCATGTTCTTGCTTCCGATGGTGTTGAACGCCTTGACGACGCGTGCTCCGGGTGCCCACTCCGCGATGTGTTCACCCGCGGATGTATCGACGGCGAGGGCGAGCCCGGTGAGCCCTGTCCGAATCGGGTTCGTGCAGTCCACGACGATCTTTCCGGTGAGATCGCCCGCCGCTTGAATAGCGCTCTGGGCTGCCGACCAAGGAGTGGCCAACACGACCATGGTTGCGGAGGCGGCGGCATCGGCAATGTCTGCGGCGCGCGCATTGGCGCCCGCCGATAGCAAAACGTCGCGGACCTTTTCGGCATCGGGGTCCCGAGCGCCGAAGACGACCTCATGCCCCTGCTCGGCCCAGCGGCGACCCAGCGTACCTCCAACGTTGCCGGTTCCGATCACGGCAATCTTCATGGAATATCCTCCTAAATCCGGTTCATTCTTTGGGCGCTTCGCCCGCTGGCGATCGACATTATGCGGCGTTCATCGCATTGCGAGCTGTTCTGCCCTGCGTACGAACGTCGGTGCCTGGATGAGCTCACACAGGGATCCGAAGTCACGTCGCGGGCCTGACCATACGAGCTCGTCGACTGTGTCAGTGACCGGGGCGTCGCGAACGACTGTCGCCAAATGGCGAAACAGCAGGGCGTTTTCCCACTGCTCTACCAGCGCGGCGGCGAGGTTGGGTGCGCTGCGCACGGCCACTTCCCAGTCGGCAGCCGCTCGTGGAATGGCTTCGAGGTGCCCATAACGGGCCAAAACTGTGGCGCTGGATTTCGCTCCCCAGCCTTTGACGCCAGGAAAGCCGTCGGAGGCATCGCCGACCAAAGCCAGATAATCCGGAATGGACGCGGGGGAAACGCCAAACTTCTCCACGACTGCGTCTTCATCGATGAGCTGCCGCCGCCGTCGGTCGAATTGAATTACGCGGGTCCCGACTACGCATTGGGTGAGATCCTTGTCTGGTGTGCAGATCAACACCTGTTCAACCCGGTTGTCGGCCGCGGCCATGGCGGCGCCGGCTCCCAGCCCATCGTCCGCTTCGTGCTCCACCATCGCCCACACGACAACGCCCAGGCCCCGCAAGGCGTCCTCGAGAATCCCGAACTGAGCGAGAATCGCGGGCTCGAGATCGGATCCATCTTTGTATCCGGGCCAGAGGTCGTTGCGAAACGATTTGATCACGTGGTCGGTAGCCACGGCGACATGAGTCGCTCCGGCCTCCAGCATTCCGAGGATCGACCCAACCACACCTCTGGTTGCCCCCACCTCCTGCCCTGACGCATTCACCTGACTCGGTAGGGCGTAGTAGTGGCGGAACAACTCGTAGGTTCCGTCGACCAAGTGGACCTTCACCGGACCTCCGCTCGCGCAGAACGATGCTGTCAGCTCGTACTATATAGAATAAGCGAGCCGCATGGAAAGACGAATGGGAACCGTGGCGGACACGATTCGGAGGCAGCATCTTTCATGAAGTATGCTTCGAGCACGCAACCCGTCTTTTGACAGCGCATGGAACGACGCGACAACCACCTTGAGGATTGGACGGTCCTGACCGAGGAGACGATCGGGAACCTCGGACCGGTTCGCCTCCACCACCCTCCAGGAACATTCGTGCTCACACCGGCGAGTATCATCGGGCTGGAAGCTGTCCACAGGCGTCCAGATCTCCTCCACGGCACCGGGATCGACTGGGGGAGCGGTACGGGTTGCCTGGCCATCGTAGCGGCCAAGCTAGACGATGTGAGTCGGATTGTCGGCCTCGAGATATCGGCATCCGACGTTCACGTGGCGTGTGAAAACGCCGTGCTGAACGGTGTTGCAGACAAGGTGGAGTTCCATCAGGCCGACTCGTATACACCCCTCTACTCCAAAGGAGAGGAGGTGCTTTCGCAGCTGCGAGGTCAGGTCGATTTCATTTTGGCGAATCCCCCGGCGAGTGAGGACGACGATGGATTCCAGTTTCGGCGGGATGTGCTGGCCGGGGCGCGGGAGTACCTCAGACATCAAGGGATCGTGCTCCTCAACATCTCTTACCAGTACGGATGTGAGCGAATACAGTCGTTGAGTACGGAGATCAACGGCTTCAGCCATGGTGGTGTGCTCGCCAGCACTGAGTGGGTACCGTTCGACCTGGCCCGAGAAGACCTCCTCCACTGTCTCGAGCTCTACGCTGCAGAGGAAGAGAGAGGTGGCGCGCGGTATGCGTTCCGCGGTGAAGGTGAGACCGGGTCTCGGTCGGCTCGGACGGCCCTCGAGCGTTATCGCCGGACAGGTCAGAGCCCCGAGTCAAAGTGGCAATCGCACCTCTTCACCTTCTCGAAGACTGGTTAGCGTTCCGAAACAGCCTGTCGTCAGAGATGTCCGTGCGAGAATTGCCGGCTTGGTCGGAGAGCGGCCGAATTGACCGGTGGTGCAAGCGACTTCAGCGGCCCCAACCGTAGCCTGGGTCGAAAAAGAGAGCCCCGTTCGGGGGCTCTGCTGTTTCTGCTGCGTCAGATCCGGAGGGTCGGAACGGCCTGCGTGGCTGGCTAGCCCGCGGCCCTGTACACGAATACGCTCGACAGCCTGAGATTGTGGCGCACCACTACATCGCCGGGATAAGCATACAACTCATGCGTGGCGACACTGGTTCTTGCGCCTATGGGATATGCAACGAGCCGAAAATCGTGTCCCGTATTGAGGAACCACCTGGGAAGTGTGAACGTGCGACTGTTGAAGCTGGTGATGTTGCCGAGACGTTCTCTTCTCCCGCCTGACACCGCGTACACCCGAATGTCCAGCGAATGATTGTTTGCGACGTAAACCGTCGCAGTGGGGTCGGCCGTGCCGGCTACTCTATCTTGAGCCCGCGCCTCGGTGCCGAAAACGGGCGCGCTGATTGCCAAAGTGGAAGCTAGGCCGAGGGTTGTTAGCAATCGTCCTGCTTTCATGTCATGCCGCTCCTCTTTGCGTGTTGCTCGGCGCCGCCGAGCGATCTCACTGTCCCACATATCATAACCCCACAACACAGGTGTTGGTTTCGCCCGGCGATCAATTCAGAGTCAATTGTCGAGCATCAGGTGCAATACACGCTGCGATCGGAGAGGCTAAGTATTTGAAGCGCAGCAAGTTAGGGTTGAGGTCCCGTCGTGCGGTTCGAGATCGGCAAAATGCCGGCGCACCCCGTCATCCGCCTCCCTCAAACACGCCTCCCCAGCCTAGCAACGCCGTCACCAGGGCGAGTAGTGGTATCAGCAAGGCCGTTCGCAACAGGAACAACGCCACCAACTCCCGCCCACGCACGGGGATCGCTCGGAACATGTCCAGAATCATCGGGCCAACCGCTGAGAAGAAGATGAGTTGGGAGATGGACAGGACGGCGATGAAGAAGCGGGCCGGCATCGCAGCGTCCTGGACCAAAAGTGCTGGGATGTACATCTCGGTGATACCAACAAGAGCAGCAGGCCCGATGAGGTCAGCGTCGGGAAGTCCGAGTCCCGAGAGCACCGGCACGAGAGGCCGACCAAGGATCGTGAATAGCGGTGTTTCCTGTGCGATGAGGAGGGCCGTCGTGCCCACGGCCAGGATACTCCCGAGAATTGTCGACGCAAGCACGAGTCCGTCGGCGAAGCCCTCGCGCACGGTGCGCCAGAAACTCGTTGCCTCCTGGGCCTGGCGGAGTGCCCGTTCCCAGGCCTCGCGAAACAGTCCGGAGTCCGACCCCGTTGTCGCTTCGGGCCGCGGTGTGCCCAGGTATTCCCGGGAGATGCTCTTGATCGGCCACATCCGCGCCAGCATGACCGTAAGCAAATAGACTGCCACGAAATACGTGAAGAAGATGACAGGGAAGAGATGCAACAGTCCCAGCGTCTGGGCCACAACACCTACAAAGCCGATACTCACGGTGGAGAAACAGGTGACGATCGTGTAGGCCTCGCGTCGGTTGTAATATCCCTCTTGCGTGAGGCTCCGGGTCAGGTACAGGCCCACGGAGTAACTGCCGACCCAGGAGGTCAGACTATCCAAGGCCGATCGTCCGGGCAGTCGGAAAAGCGGTCGCATGATGGGTCGCATAAGCGTTCCGACGAACTCGAGAAAACCATAGCGCACGAGTAAACCCAGTAGCGCCGCGCCGATCGGGATGATAACCGCGACCGAAAACGCCAGTGTGTTCCACATGAGATCGGCCACGCCCTGCTGCAAGAGAACGTGCGGTCCCACTCTGAACAGGTAGATGATGGCGAACGGCACACCCAGCACCCTGAAAAGCAACAACATGGGGCTCGTTCGATACGCATCTACCCATCCAATGCGCGCCTTGCCGTGCAATGACGCCATTACTGAGCCCGTTGCACCGACCAGGATGAGGATGAGGCAATAGACAGCAACCACTCCCGGCAAGGTCCGTGTTACCCATTGGACGGCGATGTCGAACGGAACGGTCATCCGCCCGCCCCAGGGAATCGGGAGCAAAAAGAACGAAAGGCCTATGACGGAAGGCACCATGAAACGCAGCATGCCCGCTCCACTCTGTGTCTCGGGAGATCTTCGCAAAGATAAGGTTGGAGAACTGTGGAGCTAGGTGGTGTAGACGGTGGCGTTGGGCCGTGCGCCGGAAGTTACCACTACGGAGGGGGAGCGTTACGCTGGGCTATCCCGCTCGTGCGTAGGATTTTGGAATGGGCCAGTCTGGGAGCTGGCCACGCACCAAGAGAGGTGTGATCCCCGTTTGGTCAAGCGCCTTGCTGAGGAGGTTCCCCTGGACGAGACCACACTTCATGGATCGCAGCAGTCGCAGCTGATCTACGGTCTCGACACCCTCGGCGACGACGCCCAAGTCGAGGTCGTGAGCCAAGGTTACCACGGAGCGAACGATCTTGGCATTCTCGCTGTTGGCTTCCATCCCGATCACGAATGAGCGGTCGACCTTGAGCGTATCAACAGGCAGGCGGTTGAGGTAGCTCAAGGAGGAGTATCCTGTTCCGAAGTCGTCGATCTCGAGCTTGACGTTGAGGGCTCTGAGCTGCGACAGCATATTGACGGCCCGCTCGACGTCGTCCATGACCACGCTCTCGGTGATTTCGAGGCTGAGCGAGCGCGGGGGCAAGCCTGTTTGCGAGAGGATACGGCGCACGTCCTGCACCAAATCCGCCTGCGTGAACTGGCGGCCCGACAGGTTGACGTGAATCAGACAATCCCGGGCAGCCGGATATTGTCCTTGCCAGGCCTGCATTTGGCGGCATGCCTCCTCGAGCACCCAGAGGCCGATAGGAACGATGAGCCCAGTTTCTTCTGCCATGGAGATGAAGGCATCGGGCAAAATCAGGCCATGTTCTGGGTGGTGCCACCTGACGAGTGCCTCGAGACCGTCGATGCGTCCATCGCGCGCTGCGACGATCGGTTGATAATACAACCTGAGTTCTGCGCGATCGACCGCGTGGCGGAGGTCTGCCTCGAGAGCGAGCAGCTTGACTGCGTGCTTGTGCATCGACTCGCGGAAGATCTCATGCTGACCCTTGCCACGAGATTTGGCACGATAGGTGGCCAGGTCCGCCTCTCGCAGCAGGCGCTCTGCTCTCTCGTGATGCGGCGACCCAAGGGAGATGCCTATGCAAGCGGTGGCGAGTACTTCCTGTCCATCGATCTCGACCGGCTGTGACAGTTGTTGCTTGACGAGTTCGGCGGTGCACAGCGCGCTGACCTCGTCTGCGCCGTGTAGCAGCATGGCGAACTCGTCACTCTTCAGGCGTGCGATGATGTCGCCGCTCCGAACGCACGAGCGGAGTCGCGCGGCAACGGCGACCAGTAGGTGATCTCCGAAGTGCTGGCCAAGGCTGTGATTGATGACGGTGAAGCGATCGAGGTCTAGCAACAAGACCGCAAACTTTGCCTCGGGGTCCCGCCGGAAACGCGCAAGTGTACGACGCAACCGGGAGAGAAAGCGTGCGCGATTCGGAAGGCTGGTAACGTCGTCGCGCTGAAAGAGGACGTGGCAATAGATGACGCCGGCCACCGCCATGCCGCTGATGGCGAGTTGCTGAAGTGGTCCTGGACCGGTCACTGCTCCGAGGGACTCCAGGCCCTGGCGATCGAGCAGCGCGAGGCGGGCTGTCAAGGCGACCAGCCAGCCAAGGGCTGCGACTAGCGTGGCAATGACAAAGCCGAGACGCCAATCGCGCAGACGCTGCAGTAGCACGAACGACCAGCCGACGGCGATCGTCAGCAGGCCGAAAGAGCACAGAACCAGAAGAGTCATGACTCCAGCCTTCGGGCCGTTGGAGGCCCGGTACGGTACTTATGTGTTGTGGAGCGACATTGGGCTGTGGTCCTGGTCACATGACGTCAAATTGCACCGGCGGGCTCGAAGTGGTGCGGGAAGGGTAGCTGCGTCAGCTCGTTGATCGAGAGTGGGTTACGACATTCCCGAAGGGTTCCGTCACGGATGATCGTGGCGTGCAGGCCCCAACGCCATGGCCGGCAGCTCCTGTCACCCGGCGCTGCCCAGGCTGAGCTCCTCTCCAAGCACGTTGACGCTCAGCACTGTAGCGAAAATGAACATTCCTGGGAACAGAGCGAGCCACGGCTCGGTGCTCATCGTCGACTGGGCCTGGTAGAGCATGTTTCCCCAGCTCGCGTTCGGCGGTTGCACGCCCACGCCGAAGAAACTCATGACCGACTCGAGGAGAATACCCCGGCCGACGGCAAGCGTGGCCGAAACGATGGCAGGGGGAGCAGCGTTGGGCAGGAGGTGTCGAACGATGATGTGCGTGTGGCTGGCGCCGGCGGCGCGAGCCGCTTCTGCGAACGGCCTTTGGGTCAGTGACAGAAATTCAGCCCGTACCACGCGTGCAGTTTCCATCCAACCCGTGAGGCCAACAAGCAGAATCAGGATCGGTATCGATGGTTCGAGAATGGCAGCCGCGATCATCAATAGCGGCAGTCGTGGAACGGAAAGCATGGCGTCGGTGAGACGCATGAGAAGACTGTCGAGCCATCTACCGACGTAGCCGCTGAGCGCCCCGATCGTCACACCGACGACGCCGGTGATAGCGGCGGAGAGCAGGCCGATCGCGAGTGAGATCCGCGCACCGAAAAGGGTTCGTGTCAGAACATCGCGGCCCAGCTCATCCGTGCCGAACCAGTGCTTGAGCGACGGAGCCGCACGCCGGTTTGCCAGGTCGATTCCATCCGGCACGAATGGCGTGACGAGCGGAGCTACCACTGCGAGGATGGCAAGCGCGAGCAACACGAGGAGTGCGATGCGGGCCGAGCGCTGGGAAAGGCCGCGCATCGTCATGTCGCAACGCGAGGGTCGAGCGCGCGGTAGAGAATGTCCGCAAGCAAATTGAGGAACACGACCGCGGTGGATGTTACCATGAGAAACGCCATCAACACAGTGTAGTCTCGTCGAGCGAGAGCCTCGGTGAACAGGCTTCCCAGACCAGGCCACGCGAACACGCTTTCAGTCACTACTGCGCCGGCTACCATGATGGCTGCGTCAAGCATGGTCACGGTGACGAACGGCAAGAGTGCGTTGCGTAGTGCGTGTCGCCACACGACGGCCCGCTCGGCGATGCCCCGGCCACGGGCGGCGGTGACGAACCGCTCGTGCAAAGCCGTCGCCATCGAGGAGCGGAGGAACCGCGACCAGACGGCAGCGTGCACGGCGGCCAGCATGATTGCGGGAAGGATGACATGACGCAGGCGATCGAGGACCGCGCCGTCTCCAAACGAGGTGCGACCGGATGAGGGAAGCCAACCGAGAGCCACTGCGAAGATCAGTTGCAGTACAAGGCCGAACCAAAAGATGGGGAGCGAGATGCCTGCGAAGGATACGAGTGTCGTGGCACGATCGATCCACGTCCGTCGCCGGACGGCGCCGAACACGCCGAGAGGCAAAGCGACCGAAGCGGCGACGAGAATAGCGCTGCCCAGTAACTCGAGCGTCGCAGGCAATCGCTCGAGAAGTCGGTCGCTTACCGGACGCCCGTCCGTGAAGCTGTACCCCCATTCACCGGTGACAAAGCCGCGCAACCATGACAGGTACTGCACCGGCAGCGGCCGGTCGAGGCCGAGGGCCGCGCGAAGTCGCTCGATATCCTCTGGACGTACGTTGGGGTTGGCCAGGAACATTTCGAGTGGACCGCCTGGCGCTGCGTGAATGAGGGCGAAGATGAGGATGGAAATGATCAGGAGCAGTGGGATGGCCTGTGACAGGCGGCCAATGGCGAAGCGAAACACCGCTTACCGGATCTCCCACTCGTGCACGTTCCAGAAGATCCCCGTGTTGGTCGGATTGCCCTTGAAATTCGCGAGGTTCGACGGTACGACGTCGAGGCGTGTGACGTTATAAAGTGGTATCTCAGGCAGAAGATCGGCGATTACGCGCTGAGCCTCATGGAGCAAACGTCGTCGCTCTTGGCGATCTACTGTGCGATCCGAAGCATACAGCAGTGCGGTTAGATGTGCGTCCGCGAAGTAGTTGATGTTGCGGCCGGCGGGTGGTACACGATCCCCAGCGAAGAAGAGCGTCATCTCCGGATCCGCAGGCATGTGCCACCAGTGCAACAACGCGTCAAAACGTCCCTCGAACCAAAAAGTGCTGATTGCGGTACCATCGATCAGCTGGATGCGCATGTCAATCCCGACGTCCCGTAACTGCCGTTGAATTGTCTGCGCTACGTTCTCACGAATGGTGAAACCCGCCTGGGTGATGAGGGTGAAGGAGAGGGGGCTGCCATCGCGATCGCGGATGCCGTCCGCGTCCCTATCTCTCCACCCGGCCTCATCAAGCAACTCCCGGGCGCGAGGGGGATCATACGCATAGTGTGTCACGCTGTCGGTGAACGCCCATGACGTCGTCTGGATGGGGCCGTGTATCACGGGTGCGAGGCCGTCGAGAATGGTTTGAGCGATGAGTTCGCGATCAATGGCGTGAATGAGGGCCCGCCGCACCCTCAAATCCTGAAAAGGAGGGAAGTTCCGCTGATTGAGACTCACGAGTTCATAGCTGTTTCCGGGCATGCGGTGGAGTGACACGCCGGAGATGGTTCTCAACTCGCGCGCCTTGTCCCATGGCACGAGTGCAACTACGTGGACTTCACCGCTCTTCAGTTGGTTGATACGGGTGTTGGTGTTCGTAACGAACTTGAACATGAGGCGCTTGATCTTGGGTAGGCTGTCCCCACGCCAATAGTTGGCGAGGCGCTTGATCTTGGGTAGGCTGTCCCCACGCCAATAGTTGGCGACACGCTCGAGCAAAATGTACTCCCCCGTTCTCCATTCCACGAGACGGTAGGGGCCCGTGCCGAGCGGATCACGATTGTAATCCGTAGCTCGATCGATGTCACGGCCTTGCAGCAGATGCTTGGGAAACGCACCCCGCCAGAACTGGAGCACATAAGGTGCATACACTTCCCTGTAGTGGACGACTGCGGTGAGGGGGTCGGGGGTATCCACTGAATCGATGCGATCGAACCCGTCCGTGCTCTCCGGATTGTAAGATGGATCATTGATGGCTTCCACCGTGAACTTCACGTCCGCCGAGGTGAAGGGCGTGCCATCGTGCCACGTGATGTTGGGCCGCAGCTTCCAGATTACATCCATTCCACCGTCGGCCCGCAGGCGAACCCCACCGTTCTCCAGAGTGGGAACCTCCTCCGCCAGAACTGGGATCACCTTCATGTTTTCGTCAGTGGTCGTGAGACCCTCGACGATACACGCATGAATATCTTCGAGGATGTGTGTACTGAAGCGGTTGAGAGCATCCGGTTCACGATCGTAGCCGATGATCAACAGATCATTGGACGGTGGGATCGCCGATCCGTTCGATCCACTGCACCCAGACACGACGAGCGACATAATCGCGAGCGCCACCACAAAAACGGGGGCCTGGCCGGGACCCGCTTGTGAGAGCCGGCCGAGGCGGGTGGAGGGTCCGGCTCTGGGGTGCGCGACCGCTCGAGCGTTCATCAGGAGTCGCTCCGTGACATCAGGTGTGCGATCAGAGGTACTGGAATGGAGCCATAGCTCAAGAACCTATCATGAAATTCGCGCAACGAAAACGTCGAGCCCTCGAGGGCGCACTGCTGGGCCCGCAAGTCGTGGATGCCTTGTGTCCCGAGCCAGTACATCAATCCCGTACCGGGAAACATCGTGTTACGGGTTACCTCGTTGCTGGCACCGTCAGAGGTCATGCCGACGCGGTCCCGGTAGAGCTGCACTGCATCGTCCTCGGTCATGGAGTGCTGGTGCAGCTCAATGTCGACGATCGCGCGAGCCAGATGCCGAAGCCTCGTGTGCTGCTGATCCACCGATTCGAGCGCCGTGAGGAAATCTGCCTCTTCCATGAGATCGGTGGCATAACAGGCCCAGCCCTCGGCAACGGTGCCGCCGCAGAACATGCCGATCCGGCTGGCGCAGTCGACAGCGGCAATCCGACCTATGCGAGATGGCGCCTGATTCGCGTAGAAGTTCTGGACATGGTGACCGATGCTACCATGGTGCACCACATGATTCAGCTTGATAACACTGTCGTTGGTTGCCTGGAGGAGCCCATCGAGCCTGGCCGGGTTGGCTGCCTCCGCAATATCGATGGGTGGGACCAGGTAGTCGACGACGCTTCTACCGTCATGAGGGGCAGGGGATCGATAATGAAGAAAATAAAGGAAAGGCGCCGCCGAGCGGGCCCAATGCGGGATCGGGACGTAGCGGATAGGAAAGTCCGGCCAGGTGAGCAGATTCCTCTCCCGCGCGCGCTCTCGGCACGCTTCCCACACCTGTCCAAAGGCATCTTGGTACTTCTCTGCCGGCGGATGCTGGCTGGCGAGCTGGGACTGTACCTCCCGCCATCCTCCCTCCTGAGCCGCCATCTCATTGAGCCGGCGTTTGGCTTCGTCGAATCGGTCCCTGCACTCGTCAAGTAGATCGCCACGGGAGCGTCGGAGCCAGTGGCCGCGGTCGAGTAATAGGTCGAAGAACTCGGGGCCACATCCGGGAGGTGACCCGGCGTCGGGTCGGGTCTGCAGCCAGCGCGCAAACCCATCGAAGGCTGCCGAAGCTCCGCTTGCAGCGGCAGTGAGCGTGTCCACGCGTGCCCGTCCGAGCCCTGCGGTGGCGCACCAAGACGCAAGTCCCTCCGAGAGCAGCTTGGCTGCGCCTGTGCACTCTGTGAGGGCCCGCCTGGTCCAAGAGTGCGGCGGGCCGGCTGCCTCGAGGGTGTGCTTCGCTCCCTCCAAGAACCGCGGGATCGCCTGCAAACGGGTCTCTATTGCCTCGCTGCGCCTGTCCGCTGGCGCGAAGTCCCGCAGCATTAGCGATACCACCGCGAAGACGGCTTCCCCCGTGAACAGGGCCGGGTTGCCTCGTTGAAAGTGATGGCCCTCTAATTCGGCTATCTGAATCTCGAGATAGGCGTCGGCCAGCTCTCGATCGATGGCATCTGGCTCTCCCGTCGTTGGCCGGCTCTCTGGCGTATCGCTGGCCGACGCCATGCTGCGTCGCAGGGCTCGCATCTCTGCCAGCGCATGCTCGAGACCCTCCGGAGACCAGTCCGGCATGTACAGATCGTAGTCGTGAACACCGGTGAAGGTGGCGTTCACAGGCCGGAGCCTGAAGTAACTCTCGAAAAACCGATCCAGTGGGCTGGTCAACCCTCCATCCGATGCCAGTGGCATTCGTGGCCTCCCCGCCCGCCCGGTCAGGTTCCCGTCGCTGCGAGGGGGAGCGTAACCCAACGTCGTTCGCGGAACGAAGCCTCAACCGCATTAATCACTTCTTGTACTTGGGCGCCGTCACGGAAGCTTCCGTCGTTCCGAGTGTCGTTAGCGAGGAGCTCAGTGATAAAGGAGGAGACCAGGTTTGCATAAAACAGCGTGCGCCAGCTCTCGCGGACGTGTCCTCCTGGGGGATAGAGCCTCTGCGGGACTTCCAGCTCACGGAATTCCACCTCGTCGGGCCGTGCGGCTTTGAGCGTCTCGCAGATTCCGGACTCCTCGACCAGGCGGCAGATCAGTGCCCCCTCGCTTCCGTACACACGGGCTTCGAGGCCGGGGTAGTTGCCGACAGTCACATAACTCGACTGAATCGATGCCAGTGCTCCGTTGGCGAACTCACCAAGAAAGATGTCGCCGTCGTCGATGTTCATGCGCATCATGCGTCCGGTCTCACGAACGACCCGCTCGGGGATGAAGTTGCGCATGGTTCCGACGACCTGGGTGAAGTCGCTGCCGACGAACCAGTGTGCCAGGTCGATGATGGGTGCGCCATATCCCTCGAGCGACGACACCTGGATCACCGATTGATCGGCCTCAATGTCCACCTGACGCAGTGGTGTCTGGGGGTCCAGCCATTGTGAGTTCTGCTCGTAGCCGTTGAAGATGAACGGCGTACCAACAAAACCTTCATCGATGAGTTCCTTCATGTACTGCATCGCTGGGCTGTAGCGGAACGTGAAACCGACCTTGGTTTTGAGTCCTTTTGAGCGAGCAAGTTCCGCAGCTCGCCCTGTATCCCGAAAGTCGAAAGCCACCGGTTTCTCACAGAGCACGTGTTTGCCGGCTTCCAGCGCCGCCCATGCGAGCTCGAAATGGGTGTGGCTCGGCGTGCAAACATCGACCATGTCAATGTCGTCCCGTCCGACAATATCGCGGTGACTTGCGTATACATTCGCAATGTCGAATTCCTGGGCGGCTTCCTGAGCCAAGGGAAGTTGGGGATCAGCGATGGCGATGACCTGGCAACGGGGGTCCCGTGCGTACCCCGGAAGGTGGGCGTGTCGAGCCCAGGCGCCGGCGCCAAGCACGCCAACCCTGAGTTGTGAACCTGGGTCTGCACCCATGTCAGATGACCTCATTACGGTCAGACAGAGTCATCAGGGCATCACGTAAGCGGAGTAGATGGCTACGGGCTGCGTCGGGAACTCGCGGTACGGTCCAGTGCGCCGTGTCTCAATCCTGGAGATTTCCTCCACGATATTCATTCCAGATATGACCCTCCCGAAGACCGCGTAGCCCCAGTCTTGCCTCGTGTATGCTTTGAAGTCGAAGTCGGGATTGTTGCGGACGCTGATGAAGAAATCGGTGGTGGCACTATGGGGGTCATCCGTCCTTGCCATCGCAACCGAGCCCTTCAGATTCTTATGCCGGCTGCCCGCCTCGTTTTCGATGGGCTCAACGTCCAACCCACGCACCTGGCCGTCCATACCGAGGTGACCAGTTTGAATGACGTAATCCCGCACTACGCGATGGAACACCATCTCATCGTAGAATCCGGACTCGACTAGTCGGAGGAAGTGCTCAACTGTCTTGGGAGCCAGCTCGGGAAACAGTTCGAGCCTAATCTCGCCCTTATTGGTCTCGAGGACGACAACGGGGTTGGAGTCGGCAGGAGCGTGGTCGAGTCCCGGCCTTGGGCCAGTTCGCCAGGCGCTCCCTCCCAGGGCGAAGCCGTACAACGCGAAAAGCAGCGGGAGCGGGACGAACAGTCTTTTGACGTGCAGGGTCATAGGCTCTCTCAAGGTCAGGAGTCCCTTCGTACGGGCACGGCGACTGTAAAATGACACCTCGATCTCTTGGCGTCGAGCCTCCCGCGCCACTCGTTCTAGGAGCGTCCTGGGAAGGCAGTGCAGATCCTGCGGCGCCTGTGGACCCACTGCCGGGTCTCGAGTGGTGGCCATCCCAGGGGCACGACTACATAATGTATGGCACGGTACTCTTGGAGGTCCCGATGCAAGTCCCTGTTCCGCCGCCCCAGATTCCCGCGCCGCCGGCGGGTTTCTTTTTTGTCACGGAGGTACTGCCAGTTGCCATCATTGCGGTGGCGGCAGTAACCGGCCTGTGGTTGGTCCTACGGGCGTGGTCCAGGAGCCGCGACGCCCTTCCCCCCGGAGAGATCGGACAGCTCACGACATCGCTGGAATCGGTTCGGGAGTCGCAGGAAATGATCCTCCACACTCTGGAAGATCTCCGCAATGAGTTGACGACGCATGCGAACGATCTCCGCGAGATATCGGGCCGAGTCGAGTTTACCGAAAGAATGCTGAGCCAGGGGCGCCCCCGCGAGCTCGATGGTTGACTCCGCGGCCGCAAACGCCTACGAGAATTCACTCCAACACTTCTTGCACAGCGGATTCACGACCATGCGAAGACTCGTAAGGTTCTGCGCGTTCCTTTTCTTTCTGATGATTTGCGGGCTCTCGGTCACGGGCGCACAGGAACTGGTGCTTCTGCGACCCGCCCAAGTGTTTGAGCCCGGCCGGTCGCATTGAGCCGTCTGGCTCCGCTCGCGTCGTGGCATTGCCTGAGTTGACGTTACTTCCGGGTCTCATCGAAGGACATTCGCACCTCCTCCTTCACCCGTACAACGAGACCCCCTGGACAGATCAAGTTCTGATCGAATCCCTGGCTGAACGAGTGGCGCGTGCTACGGCTCACGCCCGGGTGACACTCTTGGCGGGGGTGACTACAGCCCGCGATCTCGGTACCGAAGGCGCTGGCTACGCGGACGTCGGCCTGAAACGGGCTATCGATCTCGGGGTGATCCCGGGCCCCAGATTGATTGTCACGACCCGCGCCATCGTTGCAACAGGTAGCTACAATCCCAAAGGCGCGCCCGAGTTCACGCTGCCCAAAGGAGCTGAGCCCGCAGACGGCCACGATGACCTCATCCGCGTGACAAGAGATCAGATCGGTCGCGGCGCCGACTGGATCAAGATCTATGCGGATTATCGCTGGGGTCCCGGTGGCAGCGCCCGACCGACGTTCACCGAAGAGGAACTCTCACTGGTCGTGGAAGTGGCCGCCAGTTCCGGCCGTCCCGTCGTGGCACATGCGTCCACGGCTCAAGGGATGCGGCGCGCCGTTACCGCTGGTGTCAAGACCATCGAGCACGGCAACGGAGGTGATCGCGAGGTCTATGAGCTCATGGCGTCGCGAGGTGTGGTGCTTTGCCCGACTCTCGCCGCAGGCGATGCGATTGCCCAATATGGCGGCTGGCGCAAAGGAATCGACCCGGAGCCAGAGCGGATTCGCCAACAGCGGGCGACCTTTCAGATGGCGCTTGCGGCCGGCGTCCCGATCTGTTTTGGCGGTGACGTCGGCGTATACCCTCACGGGGATAACGTGAGAGAACTCGAGCTCATGGTGGAGTACGGTATGACTCCCCTCATGGCAGTGCAGGCGGCGACCTCGGCCAATGCTCGCTACTTCGGGCTCGACGGCGAGATCGGCACGATACGGGAGGGACTCCTGGCGGACCTCGTAGCCGTGCGAGGTAATCCGACGGAAGACAAGACATATCGGCGCTGCGGAACGTGGAATTCGTCATGAAGGGTGGGGAGATCTACCGCCAGCCGTGAGAGAAGTTGCACAGTGGCGGTAAGGCGGTAAGGCGGAAGGTGATGCGGTAAACACGAACGGTAAGAAGCTACGACACTTCGCATCTAGCGGCCACGTACCGCCCTACCGCCCTACCGCCCTACCGTCTTACCGCCCCTAGCGGCATCCGCCTGACGCAACCATATTGCCATCCCCACAAAGGCGACCTATGAGGCGTATCGTGGTGACGCCTTCTTTCCGCTCTATACAATTGTTCAGGCCTTTGTCCCGATAGTCCAACGCATCGACCGTGGGTGCCGCCTGGTTCCTCGGTCAAACATCATGTTGGGCAAGAAAGTAGCGACGCAATGGGTATGGCGCCGTCTGAGAAGGCACTGAGTGTCGCGGGGGACGGGAGAGAGCCCGTCGC
>JBDHDY010000181.1:0-6717 GCA_039591275.1 Gemmatimonadota bacterium
CGCTCCCACAAAGGCAGTGAAAAGGAACCAGTACGGGCTCACCCACCACCCGAGGGCTAGACTAGCGAGCACGAAAGTTCCGGCGATCATGCGAATTTTCTGTTCCATCGTCATTGTATGCCTCTTAGAAACCGTATCGGATCCGGATGTAACCATTTGAGTTCTTCTCGAGCTGCCCGAAAAAGCCTGATTCGGCGCCCGCCATGATATTCCCGCCTGCAACTAGCGTCACTGCGTCGCTCCACCTGTAGGTGAGCGACGGGCGCAGGTGTGTATCCCCGTCGCTAGGCGAAACGAAAGCAAACAACGAAAGGATCACAGTTTGCCGGCGCAGTTGGTAAGTCGATCGCGCAGTGAACGTGTGACGCGCCTCGTCCGGCTCGAACTCGGGTGTGTTCGAGTTTGCAAGCAACAGCGAGTAGTCTTGCAGCAACTCGAGGTAGTATTGGAGGCCAAGCGTGAAATTTGCAAACAATTCTCGCTCATAACCCACGAGCCCGCGGAACTCGGAGTTGGGAACGTTGGGATCGCTCCCTTCGTCATCGGCAGAGTCGTAGTACGCGACCTCCACGTTGCCGATACCTGCGGCGACATTTCCGCGGGCACTGGCTCCGTACACCGCAAGCCTCGAGTGCGCCGGCAGGTTCAAAGCCGGATCGAAAGCCTGTGGCCGTTTCGTGAACCCGGCATAGCCGTACAGACTCAGCTCATAACCCCCAAGGGTCCGAAAAACACGCACAGCGAGTTCCCCGTTCTCAAACCTTCTGGGCGGAAGTGTCGTTTGTAGCGGTCCACCCATCGTCCCAGCGCTCACGAGCCCCGGGACCGAGGGGTCGAAGAACGAAAGCCGCGTCCCGGTAATGAAGCGATCTGGTTCGAACACCGGCGTCCAGACGAGATCGACGTTTGCAGGGGTCGTGTACAGGGTGAATTTCACTGAGTTGGACGGTGCCTTGAGGAATTCGTCGTCACGACCGATGAAGAAAGACACAAAATCTTTGGGAAAGAGATCGTTGAGAAAGACGAAGTCGCCCGTACCCCACGTGAGCACCTGCCGTCCCAGGCGCACGTCGAGCCACTCGGTCGCATGCAGTGTCGCAACCGCTTGCCGGATATCGATCTCAACCTCGTCCGTCAGACCGTCGGCGTTGAGGTCGCCCTTGAAGGAGAAGTCCGCTTCATCAGTGAAGTGAGACAGATCTAGCCGGAAGCGAACCTCACCCAAAACGAAATCGTCTGCCTGCACAGGGTCATCCAGCAGGCGGCTGGCGAACGCAGCTTCGAAAATGCCATGGATCTCAACCGGCAACTGTTCCTCTTCACCCCAGTCATCCTCCTGCCCTGCAAGTGGAGAAGCGCTGGCGAGGCTCACGCCGAGCCCGCATGCGAATGAACATGCTCGGAGAGTGAAGCGCATCTAGCTCAGCGGATCGAGAACCATCGCCGCGACGGACTCCGCAGGGACCGCTCTGAGAACACGTTGTCCGGGATGCCTATGTCGTACTCGATATTCCTGAACTCGGCGACAGTCTGTCCGCCGGAGCGGAGGTCCGTCACCTGCGCCTTTGTGACCGTGGGATATCCGCCGAACTCATGAACCTCCAATGCCTCGACGCGCCGGTAGACCTCCCCTGTGTCATCTACGTACTCGGCCTTCGTCGGGATGAACGTGTTCTTGTCGATCCAGACCTTCCAGGAGCTGGACTCGAGGGAACCCGGGTCAATGGGCGTGTTGCTCACAACGTAATGTGCATCGGTCGTTTCGATGAGTTCGTGGGAGTCTTCCTCCACACCACGTCCTGAGACGTCTTCGTAGACGAAGTGCGACCCGACGAAGCTCGTGCGCTTGTCGCCCGCCACGATCCGCTTAACGAGATCCAGACCCGGGAGGTAGAGCCAGCGGTCGTCATCACTGCCCACATGCTTGTTTACCAGAAACACGGTGTTGCGAACGTCCGCCGGCCGGCTGAACAGCACAGCATAGTTCTGGTCGCCGCCTTCGCTCACTTCGCTGCGGAGAATGACAAATTCCCGGACCCGCTCATGGCCCGACCCGTCGGTAATGGTCATACGAACGCGCGCGCGGCCGTCGTCACCGGCATAGTACGCGGCGAGGTTCGCGCGCTGCACTATCTCGCTGACGTCCGTCAGTTCTTGGGCCGCCATCACACGAGGTGTGGCGCTCAGCGCCACACCGGTTACAATCAACAAGGAAACAAGGCGCTTCATTACTTTTCTCCCACTCCAGCGGGACACATCGCATTCTACACAAGGACACCAGCGGGCACCTTGCTCGTACTGCCTACGTGCCCTCTGCCAGGACTCGCTTTCTGAGAAGGTGCATAGCACTCGGAAGCAAGATAAGCGTGACCGCACACGAAACGGCCATGATGGCGGCCAAGAAGAATCCCACGGTGTTGTACGGCACCAACGGCGACCCCAACAGCGGCAGAAAACCCACCGCTATCACGATTGCGTTGCGGCTGATGGCCCGCGCCGGCTCGGCAAACAACCCCTCGACGGTACGTCGCCAGTCGGCTGTCTCCTTGTGGATCGCACGGGTGCGCTGCAGAAAGTGGATGGCGAAATCGACGGAAAGCCCAAGCGTCAGGGCGCTGAGCACGGCAATGGGCATGTCGTAGTCCTTGCCAATGAACCCTATCAAGCCGTAGATGAAACTGATGGTGACTGAGAGTGGTAACATGGCAAGCACTGCAAACCAGAAAGAGCGGAATAAAACCAGCATCATCACGAACACGATCACGAAGCTGCCCAAGAGGGCCTTCAGCATCCCGTTGACCATGTCATTCTGCCACACCACGTTCAGATAGGTCAGGCCGGCCCAGTGGAGCGTTACTCCCTCCGGAGGCGGCGTCGTCTCGATATACTGGTCAACATGCTCGACTACCCGGAGCATATCCTGGTTGTCACCGCTCTTGAGTTGCAGCCACACGGTCGCGGCGCGGTAATCCGGACGGAGAAAGTGCCACAGATCCTGCGGCCGGTGGGATGACTCGTAACTCAGCAGGGTCTGCGCAACACCTCGACTGGTACCCGGCACGCTGAAGTACTGGGGATCTCCCTCCCGAAGCTCGCGGTGAACGGTCTTGACGATATCCACCACAGAAGTGGATTTGCCCACGACATCCAGGCGCTGGAGGTCCCCCTGCAGCGCTTCGATGAACGCGAGGGCGGCAGGTGTCTGGAAGACCTTCGATTCAGTCTGGGCTTCCTCGAGTAACAGCAGGGCTTCGTCCCACAGCTCCGCCTGCTCGTCACTCGCGTAGTCGAACTTCGCGAATACCGAGTCGACGAGAACATCGAATTGTCCGCTGACCGCTACCTGTTCCACAGCCTGCTGGAGTTGACCCCACTCGTCCGTCAGGTCGACGGCGCCAGCATCCGCGGCGTCATCCAACAACGCGGTGATCGGGCGAACGTACGCGTCTCGTTGTCCAGACGTTGCCTCGTGTTCGAGGATGAGAAAAGCACTATAGGTACCACTTAAGTGCTCGTTCAAAACGCGGTCAGCGACTCTGATGCGATGATTGGGCCGGAACCACCGCACGGGGTTGTCGTTGATTTCGATCCGCGTGATGCCGTAGACGCTGACGGCCACAACGACGAGAGCCAGAGCCACGACGAGCTTCGCACCCGACAATGCTCGCGGTCCGAACCATGAAAGCCACCGCCCCAGAAAATGCTGCTCGTGCCTGTCGCCCACTTTCTTGCGCAGCTTCGCAATCCGCGTGTCACTCAAACGCGTTATGTACGCCGGGATGAACGTTATGGTGAGCAGAAACGCTAGTACGATGCCGATGGCAACAAATACCCCAAAGACCCGCACCGGGGGAATCGGTGCGAACGCGAGAGAGGCGAAACCGGCCGCAGAAGTGAGTGACGTGTAGTACATGGGCGTCAACAGATCGTCCATGACTATCCGAATCGTCTTCTCGCGGTCACCGACGTGTGGGTACTGGTCGGCAAACTCGCTCAGCAGGTGAACCGAGTCGACGACCGCGATCGGCATGAGAAAGATGGGGATCATGGAGCTCATGATGTGAACCGTGAACCCCATGCCAATCAGCAAACCCATCGTGGCGGTCACCGTCACCATCGCCACGATCATGGGCGCGAGGATCAGAGCCACGCTACGAAAGAACACCCACATGAGGAGGAACACGAGCAAGCCGGCGAGCGGTGCCGCCATCCCCATCTGCTTGAACATCTCGACGCCGAAGGTGTCCTCGGCAACTGGCAGGCCGGTGATGTGGTACTCGTCATCGCCGCCCAAGCCGGCGATGATGTCCTCTATCTCTGTAGCGATGCGATTGCTCTCGTTCTTCGCCTCAATGGGAACGAAAATCGCCAAAGCTTTCCCATCTGCGCTCAAGAGCGTTCCCTGGATGAGGGGAATCCGCTCCGCGGCTGCTCGAACCGCGTGCGCCTCCTCTCGCGTGTTCGGAGGAGTGGCCATGAGCCATTCGAAGCGCACGACGCCAAGGCCCCCTTGAGAGATGTTGTCAACAGTCGAGAGGGCCAGCAGGTCCTGACGCCGCACACCCTCAATGCGTTCGATGGCGCGAGTGAGATTGTGAATCCGCTGGAGCGATGCCGGGTTGAAAACACCGTCGGGATCCACATCGTTGACCACGCCAACGACAATGAGGTCGTACAGGTTGAATGTCTGTTTGGCTTCGTTGTGCAGGACCCGGGCGCTCTGGTCCGCTGGCAGCATGTTTTCTGGATCCGTGTCGATGACGATCCGGGGAAGCTGGCTCCCCAGTGCCACCACGAGCACCACGACGGCCAGGATGAGGGACCAGGGGTACCGGAGCGACAATTGCACCGCGTTGTGATACAGTCGCATGGGCTCAATCTCGAAAGCCGCCGTGTGCTGCGGCTCGTCAATCCTGTTGCGTTGTCTTCCAAATAGCACGCCGAGGCACACCACCGCCCCAACGGCTCTGTAACGAGCTCCAGGTGAATGATAGAAACCTGGCCTTCGACGTGCCAGCGAACCCAACGTGGCACACGCGTTACCGGCCGCCCGCTCAAACCCAATCGGATTTGTCGGCCCGGGTCTTGGGTGCGAGCGAGACGACCTCGGGACGGCACCGACGCTCTGCAGCTGCGCAACGGACGGGGAGTCTATACGGCAGTTGAGCACCGCCATGCGGGCGTGAGTCCCGGCCGGGCTCCACCGGGCCAGCCTCCCCTAGCCCCCAGTTCCGATCGTCGGCTGTCCCCAGCGCTCTGGGCATTTCATCTAACTCATTGTATTACAATGAGTTAGTAGATCGAGCTTACTCGCACCATTCACATAAATAGTTTATGTAAACCTTTTAGGCCTTCACCTTGTCAAACGGAGCATGAAACCGACAGACGAGAAGGCGGGTCCGGGCGCCCTCTACGGGACCCTGGAGGTCATGATCCTCAACACGCTGAGCGATCACGGCGCCCTGCACGGACTCGAAATCGCTCGACGCATCGAGGAGCGGTCCGACGCGTTCCTCCACGTAGAGGAAGGGGCCCTCTATCCGGCGCTCCATCGCCTCAAACGCCGGGGATTGATCGACGGCGAGTGGCGTATCTCGGACAAACGACGCCGCGCCCGGTTCTACGAGATCACCCGGCGGGGGAAAGAGGCCCTGGAGGAAGATGTCCGGGACTGGCGTCGGCACACGAACGCGGTCAACAAGGTCCTGGGACTCAAGGAAGCGTGAGCGCATGAACCCGCGACCGGGCTGGCGCCGCGAACGCCGCGAAGGGCACGACCCCGACGTTGACATCCGGGCGGAACTCGAGCTTCATCTCGCGGGTCGCATCGAGGAGTACATCGCGAGTGGCATGAGCGAAACTGAAGCTCGTGAGCTCGCGCTCGAGCGATTCGGAGACATGACGCGCATCGCTGCCCGGTGCCGCCGTGAAGCGCGCGTGCCCGGGACGGCCCTCATCCAGAAAGGAAGGGATTTCATGGGTGGAGTACAGCACGACGTTCAGTACGCCGTGCGGACCCTCGTGCGACGTCCGGGATACGCGTCCGCCATCCTTTTAACGCTCGTTCTGGCCGTCGGTGCTACCACCGCCGTGTTCAGTGTGGTGAACGGGGTGCTGCTCCATCCCCTGCCCCATCCCGATCCCGACGAGCTCGTCCTCGTGCACGAGGTCGATCAGCGTCCCGAGTTCTTCGAGGATCACAACAGCGTCACCGGAGCGAACTACAAGGATTGGACGGAACAAAACCGTGTGTTCGAGACCATGGCTGCGTTCCAGGCGTTCCCAATCACGTTCCGCGGACGAGGTGACCCTGAGCGTGTACTATCCGGCATCGTTTCCGCCGGCTTCTTCCGCACGCTGGGCGTGAACGCGGCGATCGGGCGCACTTTTGTCCCAGAAGAAGATGTACCTGGCAACGATTACGTCGCGGTGCTGAGCCACACGTTTTGGCAGTCCCATTTTGGTGGGGATTCCTCCGCGGTGGGACAGAGTATCGGCCTCGGAAGCAGCACTGTCCCTATCGTCGGCATTCTACCGGCCGACTTCGAGTTCCTGGATCGTGATTTCGCTGTGTGGATTCCTTTGCGACTGACCGAAACATCGTTGCAGAACCGCAGAACCCACAATCTACGGGTGATCGCCCGCCTCATACCGGGCATGACAGTGGAATCCGCACAGCGCGACATGGACCGAGTGGTGGACAACCTGCGACTGGAA
>JBDHDY010000182.1:0-9990 GCA_039591275.1 Gemmatimonadota bacterium
TGGCCGGCTTCCGTGCGCCTCACAGGATTCCCCCTGTATGACGCTTCGGAGCCGCACGAGGTCAATCGGAACTTCGAGCAATTCCTCACCGACGGCGATCCACCCATCGTATTTACTCCGGGCACGGCAAACCAACACGCCCGTACCTTCTTTGCAGCAGGGGCAGACGCAACAGCTCGCCTCGGCCGACGAGCAATCTTTCTAACCGGCTACCCCGATCACCTGCCGCAGCCTCTCCCGGCTCACGTGCGCCACGAAGCCTACATACCGTTCTCACAAGTCCTACCGCGCTGCGCCGCCATCGTCCACCACGGGGGCATCGGAACGTGCGCCCAGGGATTGGCTGCTGGCATCCCACAACTGGTCATGCCCATGGGATTCGACCAGCCGGACAACGCCACCCGCTTGGCCCGCCTAGGCGTCGCTGGCTGGGTCACGCCAGGCAAGTTCACAGGGAAACGGGTGGCAGTTGCGCTCAAGAAACTCCTGGGTTTGCCGGGCGTGCTGGAGGCATGTGACCGATGGCGCCAGCGCATTGCCGCCGAGCAACCGCTGCAACGGACGTGCGAGATAATCGAGGAAGTAGCGGAACGGGAACTACGGTAAGAGCGCTTTTTGACACACTTCATTTGAGGGGAAACAACGCTGTGTGACCCGGGTGGGTATCCCTACGTCACGCGCACGTCTCGCTACCAATACGCCGTCAGGCGCGCCCGGCCTCCACCCCAAGCCCACCCAAAGCCCGCGTCCCACCCGGCTCCTATGAGCACCGTCGCCCGGTCGCCAAACCGCCACCCCATATCGAAGATCCATCGCGAGGTATTGCCTTCCCCCGGCGGGAGCCGTGGATCTCCTGGGACCTGGCCCGCCCCTCGTACAATGTCACCGAAGTCGAGCAGCACAGCGACATCGGCGAGGAAGCCGCCGGGCGCCTGGTAAAAGAGGGCCGTACGATTGCGATACGTTCGAAGCTCGTAGTCCACGTCATCCTGCGCTGGGTCACTGAATGTTCGTTGTTCCGGGCGCCAGTCATGAACAAACCGATTCTCGATCAGCCACCGGCTTCCGACTCGTGCCATGACGAACCCACCCAGCTGCGTCGTCGTCTCGATGAGGTCGTAGGCGTCGACATCGACCTCCGGGGAAAGAGCAGTGCGCTCCGAGCGCGCCCTGACGTATGTGACGAACGCCCCCGTTCGAAGTGCAGTGGATGGCGCCCACTCGACCATCGCGCCGCCGTACCCGAACCGCTCCTCCTGTCGGAAGCCGGCATTCCGATCGCTTCCGTCATAGGCCAATATGGTAGACGGGCGCATCACTGCGCCGTAAGCCTCGAGACGCACACCGCCACCGATTGGAATGACAGCAGAGGTGCGCAGCGCTACGGGCCGGGTCTCGTATTCCAACGTGCTGTCGATCGGGGTCTGGTCCGCGGCATTCAAGCCCACGTATATGAAGTTGTTGAACACATCCAGCACAGTGACAAACGCCGTGATTTCTGCGCCACCGTTATCTCGCCATGTTACCCCGGCCTCTATGTCGGAACCCGGTTTTATGTGATCCAGATGAGTACCCGCAGAGATCGACGTAGCCTGTGATAGCTGGTGAGCGAACGAAACCCGCACCACGTTGCGAGATGCTTCCGGAACTTCCACCTGATCGAAGCGCACCCCCATGTACCACGTGTCACCGAGAGGCACCTTGGCTTTGACTTCCGCAATGGTAGCGAAGTCACGCTTCGTGATGCTCCCCGCACGCCAGCGCGCTCCCTGCTCGCGCCGGTACCAGGCGTATTCGTTTACCAGATTGAACTGCATCGACAGCAGATCGAGCAGGTACTTGTTGTCGATGTCGTCATGAAATCGCTGCAGAATACCCAGATCACTCGTTCGACCACCGGTAGCTCCGTTGCGATCTAGAACCACCAGCCACTCGTTCTCGGCCCATCCGCGGAGGGTGGCGTGAAACATCGCGGTGTCGAGCTGGGCTCGAGCAGACGCCGGCCACAGCAGACAGACGCACCCGAGGACGAGGAACCTAGAGAGGAGGTGGCAACGGAAGGGCACTTCATCTGACGGCGGTGGACCCATGCAACCTCGTGCACAACAACTGGCGATGCTATTTGATTGACTCAGACAGGCATGTCGAGATCTCTCGCACAACCCTAACAGGACCAAACCGTGGCGGTTCAGCTTCTGACACGCGCCCCCGGGCGAACGTGCTTGAAGGCAGCCCGAAAGGAAGCCAGAAAATTGCTGTTGAGAAAATCCCAAGTTGAGAATGTAACTCCAGTTTGGGCGAACACGCCACAGCGACTCACCTTGACCGGCGTCCGAAAAACACGGATTGGCTCAGAGCGACCAACCGGATAATGTTCACCAGCAACACGCCCGACCCTGATGATCGAAACTCAACCACACGGTGGACTATGACCGCTGCCACCACCCGCGCCATCCTCATCGAACGCCACGGCCGGCCCGAAGTGCTTGTCGAGCGAGACGTCCCCGTGCGCGAACCCGGGCCTGACGAGGTCCGGGTCAGGGTGCACGCGGTCGGTGTCAATTTCGCCGACCTCTTCATGCGAGCCGGGTTGTACGACACGGTGCCCCCGCGTCCTTACAGCCCGGGGTTCGAGATCGCCGGTCGGGTGGCGCAGGTCGGACCAAACGTCGAGGGATGGAAGGAAGGAGACCGCGTAGTGGCGCTTCTGCGGTACGGCGGTTACGCCCGCGACGTGGTTGTCCCCGTGCGCCAGCTCTTTCGTCACCCGGACACCCTGACACCGGACGTGGCTGCGGCGGTCCCGGTCGTTTTTCTGACGGCGTGGGTCGCCCTGTTCGAGGCGGCGCGCGCGCGCTCTGGGGAGACTGCGCTCGTCCTCGGGGCGGGAGGCGGCGTGGGAACTGCCGCCGTGCAGTTGGCCGTGCGCCACGGAATGCGTGTCATTGGGACAGCCGGCGAGGAGCGCAAGCGGGCGTTCGTCACCGATGAGTTGGGGGCCGAGGCCTGCTTCGATTCCCGAGGCGAGTGGGAGCCGGAAGTCCTCCGGCTGGTCGGCTCGCGGGGAATCGATGTCGCGCTAGACTCCGTGGGGGGAAAGGACACAGCGTCCTGCCGCCGGCTCCTAGCCCCACTGGGACACCTGATCTTTTACGGGTTCAGCAACGCCATGCCCCAACGCAAGCGAAACTGGCCCCGGGCCGCCTGGGCCTGGCTGCGCACGCCGCGGTTCCACCCGCTCTCACTCATCCAGCCAAACGTGGGCGTCTTCGGCATCCACCTGCTGCATCTGGGGGCCAAGGAAGAGATCCTGAGAGCCGCGCTCGAGGAGATCTATCGCTGCGTCCTCGCGGGCGAACTCCGGCCAGTGGTGGACAGGGTCTTTCCCCTGGATCGCGATGGCGCCATCCAAGCCCACCACTACATCCACTCTCGGCAAAACCTCGGCAAGGTGGTGCTGGCGGACACATCCGCCACGGCCTGAGAGCTAGCGTCCATATCGCAAGACATTACGCCACAAAGGGTTAAGCTGAGGATGGAGGAACTCGTGACCTGCCAAGCCCGGCCAGGAACCTTTTCTCGCTCCGGCTGTATATTACGCCATCTGATATATCAGATAGCAAGTAATCTCTCAACGGTTAGGTGACGCATGGGAGCTTCCAGAGAGCACCGGACACCACTCTCCCCATCCGCATTCCATATCCTGCTGGCGCTTGCTGAGGGCCCGTTGCACGGCTATGCGGTCATGCAGACCGTCTCCGAAGCAGGGGTGAAGGTCGGGCCAGGCACGATCTATGGGGCACTGCACCGCATGCAGCAGGCGGGGTGGGTGGAACAGACGGGGTCCGAGAAGGCACGTGGCCCGCTAGGACAGCGACAGCGCTACGGGCTCACCCCGGCCGGACGCGCGGTGCTGCGTAAAGAGGCGCGGCGAGTCGTGCATGCGGCCGATCTGGTGCGAATGCATGCGGTCCTGGCCGACGAGGGCGACTCGCAATGACGTCACCGTCCGAGTACCCATCGGTCTTTGCGTTGCGGACGTACGGGTGGTTACTGCGCCTGTATCCAAAATGGTTCCGGGAACTGTACGCGCGGCAGATGCTGGACGACTTCGTCGATCTGTTTCGGACCTTGGGCTCGTCTCGCTCGTGGGGCGCGCGCATCCGGTGTTGGGCCATCGTGCTCCGCGATCTCGCGGTCTCCGTTCCCCGGGAGCGCATTACAGCCGTCCGGCGGCCTCCCTCCCATCCCGGGCCAGCGCCGGATAACGGTGGGTCAAAGGGAGAAACCATGTCATCTGTTCGCCAAGACTTCCGTTACGCACTGCGAATGTTGCGGCAGCATCCCGGCTTCAGTGTGACGGTGATCGCGACCCTGGCGCTGGGGATCGGAGCCAACATCGCGATGTTCAGCGTGGTGAACGGCGTGTTGCTATCGTCGTTGCCGTATCGTGACGCCGACCGGCTGGTGACAGTGTGGAATCGTCACGTCACCACGGGCGCGGACAGGGTTCAGGTGTCAGGTCTCGACTTTCTCGATTACGAGGAGCGCGCTTCGTCGTTCGAAGATTTCGTCGCCGTCCACAACGCAACCGACAACGCGATCACAGGCGACGGCCCGGCCGAACAAGTCGATGCGGGTTATGTATCGCGCGGCTTCTTCCAGTTCCTGGGCCGCGAGCCGGTGCTGGGCCGCGCCTTCACCGAGGACGATGAGCTCGGCGCGATGGGCCAGGGTGCGCCGAGCCCGGCCATCATCAGTCACGGACTGTGGACGCGCCGATACGGGGCGGATGAGAGTATTCTCGGTCGGACTATCCAAGTTAGCGGAACGCCCGTGGAGGTCGTCGGCGTGCTACCCGCCGACTTCGAGCTCATGATGCCCCATCACGACGGGGGTATCACCGGTGGTGGCGCAGCGGATGTGGTCGACGTGTGGCAGATCCTCCCGGAGCGAGTATTCAGGTACAGTCGCACTGTGGCCATGTTCCGCGTTCTCGGCCGCCTGCGGGAAGGTGTAACCTTCCTCCAGGCCCAAGAGGAGATGGACGCGCTGGCGGCGCAATTGCGTGACGAGTTTCGGATCCACGAGGACCGCAACATGCAGATCGACCTCGTCCCCACGCACGCGGATGTCGTGGGAGAGGCAAAGCCGGTAGTGCTCTCACTCTTCGGTGCCGTGGGCTTCGTATTGCTCATCGCGTGCGCGAACGTCGCCAATCTAATTCTGGTACGTGCGACCCACCGCCGCCGCGAGGTGGCGGTCCGCGCTGCTCTTGGTGCGGATCGCAAGAGGTTGGTACGACAGCTTCTCACCGAGAACATGGTGCTCGCTGTCGCGGGAGCGGCGCTTGGCTTACTGCTTGCGCGGATGGCGATCGACGCCATCGTTGCCATCGCGCCTGCTGACGTACCACTTCTTGGACAAATCGGTATCAACCGCTCCGTGCTGTGGTTTGCGGTGGGTGTGACCGGAGTTGCCATTTTACTTTTCGGCTTGGTCCCTGCCGTTCGTGCGGCGCAGCCTGACCTCCGCGCCCACCTCAATGACAACCCTCGACTGGGCTTGGGGGGCTCCCACCGGCTCAAGAGCGGCATCGTCGTCGCGGAGATCGCGTTGTCGCTCGTGCTGTTGGTGGGCAGCGGGCTGATGATCCGAAGCTTCCTCGAGCTCCAGGGCGCACGACTCGGCTTCGAGCCGGCTACGGCCCTCACGATGAAGGTCGCGATGCCGCATGGCCCGTACGACGATCCAGTGGTCCGGACCAACTACTGGACTACATTGCGCCGCGAGGCTAGCCGCTTACCGGGAGTCGATTCTGCGGCGATTGTGTGGCCCCTTCCCTTCGCCGGCAGCGGTGCGGAAGTGCCGTATGCAGCCGACGGTGGGACAACGAGCGACTGGGGCCGATACGTTGCAGCTGTGTCGTCTGCCTCGCCCGGCTACTTCGAGGCGATGGGCGCCCGACTGTTGGACGGGCGTACGTTCAGCGAGACGGATCTCGCAACCGACGCAGATATCGCAGTCGTTGACGATATCGTAGCCCAGCGCCTCTTTCCCGGCGAGAACGCGGTGGGTCGCACGCTCTGGTTACAGCCGGCGGGCGATGAAAAGGTGCCGCTGGAGATCGTCGGCGTCGTCGCGCACATACGGCACCAGAGCGTCATAGGTGCTGAGCGGGAAACCATCTTCCGCCCCACTGCCGGGAGCCAACGGATGAGGATGGCCCTGGTGGTTCGAACCGACGGAGATCCTCTCTCCGCCCTCGGCGGTATGCGGCAGATTGCAGGCCTACTCGACCCGAACATACCGCTGTCCGACGTGCGGACGTTCGATGAATACCTCGGCAAAGAGATCGCGCCAACGCGATTCACGATGACGTTGGCCAGTGCCTTTGCCTTCGTCGCACTGGCGCTGGCATCCGTTGGCCTCTATGGCGTGATCTCGTACACCGTGGCGCAGCGGACTGCAGAGCTTGGGATGCGTATGGCACTCGGCGCCCAACACGGCACCATTTTGCGCCTCGTTCTGCGCCACGGGGTGTTCCTGGCCGCGAGCGGTATTGGGATTGGGCTCGCTGCGTCGCTCGCCCTCACCCGCGCCATTCGCAGCCTGCTCTTTGGCGTCACGCCCACCGACCCCGTGACGTTCGTTGGCGTATCCCTCTTGCTCACTGCGGTCGCTCTACTGGCCAGTTACGCCCCCGCCCGGGCGGCACGGGTGGACCCGGTGATGGCGCTGAGACAGTGAGAAGTAGAAAGAAAGGGTGTAGGGTGTAGGGTGCAGTGAGGTGAGATGTGAGAGGTGAGAGGGAATGCATTGGAAAAGAGGCGGAAAGAGTGACGACGATCTGCCACAGAGGACACAGAGGTCACAGAGAGGCATTGTGTAGGGTCCGGATGCAATCATGGTTACCCCAGATAACTCTCTGTGTTCTCTGTGATCTCTGTGGCAAATAACACCCAGTGGTCAATTGACAATTCGAATCCTGCAACCCGGAAACGATCGTGAAAATTCAGGCTCTCCAATCTGCAATTGTGTTGGGAATTGCCGTGGTGATCGGTATGGCTCTTACTCCGAATACGGCCGAAGCACAGCATCCTGCCGCTGAGGCACAGCACGCTCCGTTCGAGGCGGTGCACATCGAACGGGAGCGCAAGATCCTTCTCAATGCCAGTCCCGAGGAGGTCTTCCCGCTTTTTGAGCCAAAAGGGAGAGCACATTGGTCCCGCGGCTGGAATCCGCAATTTCTCTATCCCGTGTCGGGTGACGCCCGTCCGGGAGCGGTCCTCACGCAAACCCACCCGGCACACGAGGATGCACAGGTCTGGGTGTTGGCCGACCACGATCAAGCAGCCAAGTTCCTGCGATACGTCATCTTCATTCCGCCCATCGAGGCATTTGAGCTAGAAGTCCGCTGCGGCCCCACCCCACACGGAGAAACTGAAGCAACTGTCATATACCGCGTGACGGCGCTCTCCGAGCACGCCAACGAGATGGTACAGGACTTCTTCGATAACGACTTTGAGAATGCGATCGACGGCTGGGCAACGGCCATCAACAGATATCTGGAAGAGAAGACGGACTAGGGGTCCTTCTCAGAAGCCGTGCCCTTCGAGACGCACGCCTTTGGCGTGCTCCTCAGGGACACGGCATCATGAGGGGCGCGCCAGCGCTTAGAAAGGGAACCGAATCCCCTACCACAGCCCGATCAACTTCCACCACAGCCCGCCGACTGCGAGCCACACTACGATGTTCACGACGCTTATCACGAGCCCGAGTCTCCACCAATCCCCTAGCTCGACGTAGCGTGAACCGAACAGCACCGGCGCCGGCCCGGTACCATAGTGGGTCATGCTGCTGAAGAGATTGCTGAAGAAGCCCAGCAACAAGGCCGCAAGCAGCGGGGGAGTTCCCACAGCGAGCGCGACTCCCAAGAATGGCGCATACATCGAGCTCACATGGGCGGTGTTGCTGGCGAAGAAATAGTGGCTGTAAAAGTAGATGAGACTGAGCCCAACGAACGCAATCAGCCAACCGACATCGGCAAACCATCCTCCGACGGTCGTGCCGAACCAGGGAATCAAACCAAGCTGATTGAGAAACGACGCCATCATCACCAGGGCGGCGAACCACACCAGCGTGTCCCACGCGCCCTTTTCGCTGAGGATGTCGTCCCACTCTAGAACGCCAGTCACGAGCAAGACAGCGAGGCCCACCATGGCGGTGACTGTCGTGTGGATCGCGAGCGTGTCGGCGAGAATCCACAGAGTGAGCAACAACACGAAACAGAAGAGCATGACCCACTCGCTGCGCTTGATCGACCCCATCGCTTGCAGCTTCTGCCGCGCCATTTCGGTCGCGTTGGGAGTCTCCTTGATCTCCGGTGGATACATCCGATAGAGCAGGTACGGCACCAGCGCGAGCGAAACAAGACCGGGCACGATGGCGGCGACGGCCCAGCGTGTCCAGCTGATGTTGACGCCCTGATCTCCGGCGAGCTGGGCGGCGAGCGGATTTGCCGCCATGGCCGTCAAGAACATGGCGCTCGTGATCACGGTCCCCTGAAAAGACGCCTTGGTCAGAAAGGCCCCGATACGCCGGGCCGTGCCGTCGTCGGGGCGGCTTTCGTATGCCTGCGCCACCGACCGCAGAATCGGAAAGATCACGCCCCCGGCTCGGGCCGTGTTGCTGGGGATCGCGGGCGCCAGCACCAGGTCAGTAGCGATGAGGCCGTAGCCGAGTCCCAGGGTGCGTCGCCCCAACCAGACCATAAACAGGTACGCGATTCGAGCGCCGAGCCCCGTCTTGATAAAGCCGCGGGAGATGAAGAACGCAAGCACGATGAGCCAGATGACCCGGTTGCCGAAACCAGAAAGCGCTTCGCCTATCGTGAGCGTTCCTGTGAACGCCGTCGCGCAGATCCCGATGATGGCGACCGCTCCCATCGGCAGCGGTTTCGCCATGATGCCGACTATCGTGGCGATGAAGACCGCCAGGAGATGCATCGCCCGCGAGTCGACCCCTTCCGGTGCTGGGACGAACCACAGGAGCAGTCCCACTGCCAAGGGGATAGCAAAGCGCACCACGCGCGTCTTTTGATCGGATGTCATCGCGCCACCATCACCGTGTTGCGTCCAGGCTAACCACCGACTCCTCTCCTACTACCTCCGCACTGTGGACGGTCCCTCGAGGCACGTCGATGGCGTCTCCGGCCTCGAGGATAACCTCCTGCCCTTCGACGGTCATCCGGAACCGCCCCGAGAGCACTGCGTCAATTGAGTGTGCTCGGGAAAGCGCGTACCAGGGGGATAGACGTAACGGGACACTCGATAACCACGTTGCTCGAGCCTGTCACGCATCGCTTCCTCGGTGAGCGGGCCGTCGTGCTGTTCGTCCCAGTGTTCGACATTCATAGCCGCACAAGATAGGCGTTCCTGGGGCCCTCGGTTAGGCTGCCGGGGCCTCCCTGCTATTCCAGGCCTTTGAGAGTCTTCCTGTCGTGTTTCCACGCCGTTATGGCGCTACCCTCAGTAAGGACCGGCGGGGCGGCTTCTGATGCCGGATCGTCGCCGCGGTCAACCCCCACGTAGCGACCCCTGATCCGATCCCTGCTATTCCTTATATAGACAGGCAGGAGACAAGCCGCCCCCCCGGAGGCCAATCGGTCAGCCGATCCGGGAGCCGATCAGATATAGCAGCCGCTCGATCCGCTGGCTGAGCCGGATGTCGGGCGGGAAGGTGTCGCGGCGGAACGTCTTCACTTTGACAGACCTAACACCTGCCAGATTCGCTGAGGCGACGTCGGTGAGGTATTGATCCCCGACCATCAGCACCGCCGCCGCATCATCCACCTCCAGCAGCTCCATGCCAAAACGAATCAACTCACCGCTTGGTTTGCGGATTTGCCGGCCGCCCGCCGCCAACAACTCCGCAACCGCCTGCGGGCTATGTGTGTCTGCGCCATCGAGCTTGTGGCGAAAGACGGAT
>JBDHDY010000183.1:0-7257 GCA_039591275.1 Gemmatimonadota bacterium
GGTTTGAGGGCCTTGAATGCTAGGCCGTCTCCCACGAGTGTGGGTCCCGCGACCGTTGACGGCGGCTCGACGGCATAACGCACCATCAGGCCTGCGAGGGGAGCATGGAATTCCTCGGCCAAGCGCTCGAGCTGCGACCATACGACGGGTGAGTCATCTTCGCGCGCCGCGACAGGCGCGATCGCAAGCTCCGCTCGAAACGGACCCAGCTCCATCGCTTCCGGGATGTGATTCGGCCACGCCACGTGCCCGGGGCGGGCCGCGAGACCGTCTTTCGAGAGTTCTGAGGTGGACCGCAACAACGTGACGGCCAGCTCGTCTCGCGGTGTGAGTTCGTACTCGAACAGGCCGCGCCCAAAAACCGTCAGGCCGTGCCCGTCACCCGTGGGCAAGGACACGTATCGGTGCATCGGCGCTGTCGCCACCGGCCACTCCATCGGGAAATCGCCAACATCGAACGACTCGTGCTTCCTGACTACCGGGCCAAACTGCATGTCGGCAACCGTACTCCTGCAGTGGCCCCCCGGCGCCGCAAACGTGATTCGCAAACGATGATCTCCGCAGTGATTCTCCCCCTCGATGACGATGCGCACGAGTCGTGACCCTGCATCCAGCCGCACATACACCACTCCCGAAGCCCGCTCGTCGACGAAAAACTCTCGCGCCACCGCAGCCACGAGCGGCCCGTTCCACACTCGGTAGACGCGGCCCCACCTTGCCCTCGCCGGCGCACCACCGGCGACGGGTTGAAAAGTGTACGCATCCCCGTCGTCACGCTCACTGACGATGTCTGCTACGGCGTGGAGGATGGTGCGGCCCTCCACATCACTGATGCGAAACCCGCCGCCCTCGTCTTCGGTAACCCGGCACCATTCCGATTCCACACCGCCGGCATCGGCCGCGACGCTGTCTCGCTGCGAAGGGGCCTTCTTTCCCTCGCTCACCGACAACGCGGTCAATCCCAATGCCGGCACATCGTGCACGGCAGCAGCCACCCGCACCGCACTGACGACATCCTGGTCAGGGTAGTCGCGGTCGCTGTCAAGGCGATCATAACCCGTGTAGTGCTCGAGCACCTGTACCGGCACGAGGCGGCCGTCCGAATTCACAATGGTGGGATTTGGGGGAAGGCGTCGTGCCGGCACACGTCTGGTCGGCTCAGGCCGACCCACCGTGATGTGGGCATCGAAGTACGTCAAGGTCGCTTCCACGATCCCCGAACGTTTGGAGGGGGTGGGATTTACAGTCATCAACGTAGGCTGCCACAGCTTCGGGTTACGCCGGGCACGATGGCAGTCTTGTCCCGCTCGTTCCAGCACCGCGTCGGCAAACAAAGCCCGTGCTTCGGCAGCAGAGCACGCTGAGCGCTGCGTTACATCTCGTGCTACTTCATCCGTTGAGCACCCACCGAAGGAATCATGCGCACAACTCCGCAAGTGCCGTTGCCACGATGCGGTGAGGAGCGCGCGACGGTCGTGTGCACCTGTGGACCACGCAAGCGCACATTGCGGCTCTGCCCAACGAGTAAGCAGTCGTTCTCCTTCGGCGATGACTCGCTTGAGTCGAGACCTCGTCGCGTGGACTCCCTGGAGCGTCCACGCGTAACGGTATGAGAAGCGAAGCTCGCCATGCACCGTACACGCTTCAACGTCCGAGGGCAACGCGTCGAAATACTCGAGCGGCGAAGCAATGCGGAACAGGCAGGTAGGATCGAGGCTTTGGAGGCGCCCGACGACATCGGTGATGTCCGACTGCAGCGCGTGGTGGTCGGCTCCGTTGAGCACCAGCCATGCAGGATTGGACGCCCGCCGCTCCAGCTCCTTCCTGAGTGAGCGCCAGCGGGCGGCTAGCTGGGATGACGTCACCGGAAGTTCGGCGCCGACCTCGTAGCCGGCCGGCGGCAAGTGATGCACAAGGACGCGAGACGAATCCGAAGCGACCCAATGGAACAGGTCCTTTTCTTGTCCGGGCTCACCGCCATACCCGCGCCACACGATAGCGCGACTGATGCCGAACCCGTTGAGGATGGTGGGAAGAGCCGCCGGATGACCGAAGGCGTCCGGGCTGTAGCCGAGTGGCAACCACCCGCCGTGCCGCAGGCCGAGGGATCGCCCGACGAGGAGGTTCCGTACGAGAACTTCGTCGGTCGAGAGGAGCTCATCGGCCAGGATGTACCAGGGGCCCAACAGGATGCGATCTGCGGCAGCCAGAGCAGCCAGGCGATCCCGCTGATCCGGTCGGACCGAGAGATAGTCTTCGACGACAGCAAGCTGGCCATCCAGGAGAAAACAGCTGAGGGCGGGGTCGCCGTCTAAGGCATCGAGAAGTCGATCGACGACCGGGACCAGACGTTGTCTGAACCGGTGCTCCTGCAGGTACCACTCCGGATCCCAATGGGTGTGGGGAACGATGAATACGGCGGTCAGCGGACGCCTAACTCCGCGCGAACGCGGGATGGCAAGAGTGGGATCAGGAGCGGCATGGGCACGGCAAAACCCAATCCCGCCGCTTCGCGAAGACCCGCACGATGTATGGCAACGACCTCGCCGCTGGCGTTGAAGATGGGACTCCCGCTCGATCCCCCGACGGTGAACCCGTCGTATTGGATCATTTCGGACGTCACCTTGCTGAAGATGCCCGCACTCATCGAGGTTCGAATGGTCTGTGTCTCGTCGAGGGCCGCTGACAGGCCTGCGGGGAAGCCAATGAGCGCCGCCGGTTCGCCTTGCCGCACGCGGGTACCGCTCCAATCGATATCGCCAACATACGGGCCTGAGTAGTTCGGCAGCCGCAAAACCGCCGCATCCGGGCCGCGGACCTCCGACACGCTGACGATCTCGGCACGTCGCATAACCCGCTGGTCGGCCAACGTGACGAACACCGAGTCGGGCGTCTGCCCTGCCGGCCGCACCACATGTCGGTTCGTTACGAAATGGCCGGACGCACTCATGACGAAGCCTGTGCCATCGTACACCTCTGCGCCCACAAACGTAGAGACCAGACCCACCGCTGCTTGGTTGGCCTGGGCAACAGCTGCGAGATTTACCCCTCCAACGGCACGCAACTGGTCGTTGATGTTCGTCAGCCGCTGTTCGGCGTCCCGAACAGCGCGGCGCAGACTGTCGAGAAACCGCTGGGATTCTTGGCCCTCTGCAGCCACACCCAGCTCCCCACGAAGCCGGTCTACCTCCGCTTCGCGGGCCTGGCGCATCGAGTCGGCGGCATTGAGGCTGCGGCTCAACTCAACGCTTGCCCGCTGCAGCATGGCCTCGAGGTCCTCCGTGCGCTCCTCCGCATTCACGAGGGCCGCCCGAAGGCTCTCCACCACCGCGGCGGGAGCTGAGCTCTCCCGCGCTTCTTCCAGCCCCTGCCGCAGACGGGAGATCTCCGCTGAGGCTTCCGACCTGAGCGAGTCAGCTACCACCTGCTGGTCTTCGAGGATCTCACGTTGCTGCTGGAGGGCAGCTTCCGTTCGCGCCTCACTGTACCAGTACAGCACGCCCACTCCAGCGATCATGACGGCGATCATGCTCCCCACCACGCGCCGCAAACGTGCCGAGCTCTTGCGCGACGCATCATGGATGACTTCCCGCACAAAGACGGTGCGGCCTTTGCCCCCAAAACTGCGCCGTGGGACCAGCGGCTTGGCCGGAATCGCATCATCTTCTATACCGGCCGCCGGCGTCTCCGATGCGGCAGCAGCCGCAGCCTCCGGAAGACTGACGTTGCCTACGACAAGAACCGGCCCGCTCGGACCAAGTGCGACGCGGTCCCCCGCGACAAGTTCGTGCTCGCCCCGCAGCAACTTGCCGTTCACCAGGGTCCCGTTACGGCTTCGCGCGTCCCGCAGGACGGCCTTGCCCTCTGGCTTGATCACGATCTCGGCATGGACCCGGGAGACGGACGTGGCGTCCTCTCCGGTGAGCTGGATATCGCACTCCTTCCCGCGGCCGATCCTTGTGCGGCCACCGGAGGCGATGAACTGCTCGTACCCATCGACCGAACTGAGAAAGACCTTTGGTTGCTGGCCTGCGTCGGGCGTAGCGGTCTGCTTGGCGGACGGCTCGGCGGCTTCGGGTGCCGCATCCATGCGGGACGTCGGCGCGTCCGGCTCGACGATGGCATCCCGCTCCGGCACCGTCCTGGCCAGCCGGCTCGAGGCCGCCGCGTCAATCTTGAAGCGCGGCCCGGACGCACCAAAACGAATGACGCTCCCGGCTCCAATGGGTTGCTTCTCACCAGGGGCCAAACGCGCCAGGTCGAGAAAAGTGCCATTCGTGCTGCCGGCATCCTCGAGAAACCATCTGCCGCTCTCGAAAAGCAGCCGGGCATGAAGAGCGGATACGACTTCACTCCCCTCTTCGGAACAGACGATCTCCAAACTTGGGTCGCGGCCCATCCGGATCTCGGCGGACTCGAACTCTCGCATCTCTCCGGAGTGGAGATCGGTGAGGCGCAGGAATGGCATGACATTGAAAGTACCGAGCGCCCGAAACCCACGGAAGCACCGGCGGGTTGGGGATGGCCGGGCGGGGGCCGCACTGTCTTGACCTGCCGCCTTCGGCACAAATGGACGATCCACAGGACCGGTTATCTTTCGCCTCACATTAGACCCAGGATTCGACGTCTGTGAGTGATTTCACCAGTCAAGCCCTCGAAGCCTCAGGAGTCGACGAGGTAGCCCTGTTCGAACGAGTGGAACGAGCCTTCAGGGATCGGCTGGGGTTGGAGCGTCTCGTGTCGGCTTCCCCCACTCGAGCGCTCTTCGTCGCGGTCGACACATTCCTCAAGCGGCGGGTGGCCATGCGGGTCCACCTCAACCCCGGCAGCGAGAGCCGCCTGTGGTTCGAGCGGGAGACGGAGCTCATGGCAGTCCTCGATCATCCCTCGATCCGACCCGTGTACTCGGCCGGGCGCGAAGGTGACTGGATGTTTCGCGTCGTGAAATGGGTGGAGGGTGAGAGCCTGCACGAGGCCGTCGAGCGGGGACCAAGACCCATCCCATCCGTGCTGCACCTCGCCCGGGATTTGTTGAGCGCGGTCGAGTATGCCCACTCGAAGCAGGTCGTGTTACGGCGCATCATTCCCGCCACGGTGATAGTCGACCGATTCAACCGGGCCATCATCACTGACCTCCGCTTCGCCAACCGTTGTCTCGAGTATGCGAAAGTCGAACACGATCCGAGCGCGGACCACTTTCTCGCACCTGAGACATGGCACGGCCATGCTGGTCAGCAGGCGAGCGATGTCTATGCTGTGGGCGCGTTGCTGTACTACGCCATCACCGGACTGCCGCCGGAAACGAACCCGAACGAGATCACTCCACCGCGGCAGATTCGCGTGAACACCCCCGTCGTGCTCGAGCACCTCATCATGCGGGCTCTCCAAGCCGACCCCATGGACCGCTACCTCAACGCGGCCGAGATGGCGGACGATCTGCGCACGTACTGGAGCGGCGACGACATTGTCGAGGGCGCGCTGGCAAGCGGCAAGCCCACCGATGATCCTGAGGGCTGGGAAAAGCGGCTGCGGCGTGCCTTGGGGGACGAGTACGAGCTGCTCGATGAACTGGGCACGGGAGGCTTCGGGAGCGTGTACCGCGTCAGAGATCTGCGCTTGGAGCGCGAAGTCGCACTCAAGGTGTTGCATCCCTACCTCACGTCCGAGCCGGCGCTGGTCGAGCGCTTTCGCAGAGAGGCGCAGCTGGCCGCACAACTCAAGCACCCGAACATCGTGAGCATTTACGACATCGGCAGCCGCGGCGGTCTCATCTGGTACACGATGGCCCATGTACAAGGTGGCAACCTCGCGTCAGTCGTCCGAGAGGAAGGCCCGCTGCCGCTAGTGCGCCTGATGTTTCTCTTGGACGAGGCGCTCGACGCGCTCATGCACGCTCACCGACGCGGGATCGTTCACCGGGATCTCAAACCCGAGAACCTGCTGATCGACAGTTCCGACGGCAGCCTGCAAATCACGGATCTCGGTCTGGCCATGGCTCTTCACGGCGCACGATATGGCGGCGCGTCGTCGCATTCCGGAACACCGGCGTACGCGGCCCCCGAGCAGCTATTGGGCGAGGTGGTGGACCACCGAGCAGACCTCTACTCGCTGTCGGTCGTGGCGTTCTTTGCCCTCACAGGCGTCACACCGTTTGGCGGTGGAACCGTCGAGTCCATTCTGGCCCGCCAGGCCCTGGGGGATCTCCCGGATATCCGCCACATTCGGGACGACGTTCCCGAAGCGGTGATCGACGTGCTCGCGCGTGGCGCAGCGAGGAACCCGGAAGATCGATACCCGTCGGCTGAGGCGTACGCCGGGGCCCTGCGTGCGAGCATGCGAGGGTGGTGGTCCAAGCCGAAGACGTGGCTACGGGGCCTCTTCCGCGATGAGGGTGCGTGACGGTCGTTCGATCCGGAGCTGATCGTGAGTTCCGCCACGGCGCTGTGCATGGATCCTGCATTATGATGTCGGTACGGGAACAGAAACCCGGGCTTAGGCGAAACCAGGCGAAGCGGCCGAGTCGGTCGGAACAAGAATCAAGGGGATAAAGGACGGCTCTGGGCTCGCTTGACACTGCCTTGCACGAACTGCAAGGTTCAATTCTCACCCAGGAGTGACATGTTCTGCTGGCAGTGCGGCTCTGAAGTCCCCAACACAACCAACTTCTGCCCCGAATGCGGGCAGGATCTACGAGTACGAGATCGTAAGTGAGCTTGGCCGCGGTGGGATGGCGATAGTCTATCAGGCGCGAGAGAAGGCGCTCGACCGCGACGTCGCCGTCAAAGTTCTTCCGTTTTCGCTCACCCACGACGACGAATTCGTCGAGCGCTTCGAGCGCGAGGCGCGGACTGCCGCCAAGCTCGAGCATCCCAACATCGTTCCTATCTACCGCGTCGGGAAATCGGGCGATGTCATTTACTTCGTAATGAAGTTCCTGCGGCAGAAATCTCTCGCCGACATAATCGACGAAAGGGGCAGGCTGACACCAAAAGAGATTCGCAAGCTCCTCATCGAGTGCGCAGGCGCACTTGGTTACGCCAACCAGCACGGCATTGTTCACCGCGACGTCAAGCCAGACAACATCATGTTCAACGAGGCGGCCCAGGCCGTCGTCACCGACTTCGGGATTGCCAAGGCGGCTTCGGGAACGCGACTCACCGGCACCGGCAAGGCGATCGGCACACCGTACTACATGAGCCCTGAGCAGGCCCGAGCTCAAGACCTGGACGGTCGCAGCGACATCTATTCGCTAGGTGT